>CAZAAF010000020.1:0-13157 GCA_964482575.1 uncultured Verrucomicrobiota bacterium
CCACCAGCAGGCAGACCGCGCCCGCCAGGTGTGCTCCTGCAAGAAACCACTCGGTGGGCATCAAGCGATCCACAATCTGGCCCGCCACGAGCGGCGACAGGATGCAGGCCAGCGGCAGCGTCGCATAAATCCAGGCTGTCTGCTTCGCGTTCATGCGAAGCGGACCGAGCAGATGCGCCGACAGCACGGGTCCCCAGGCGCCCCAGATCGTGAACTGGAGGAACATCATCGCGCTGAGGCTGAGATAGAGTTCGCAGCTCATGCAGTCCTTTTCGACCCGGCGAAACGGGCGAGCCGTTCCGCCGCCAGTTGAATGTCGCCCAGCCGGTTGTCTCCCGCTTCGCGTTCAATCGCCAGGACACCGGCGAAGCCGGCTTCTTCCAGCGCCTTCAGGAAAGCCTCGGGGTTGACTTCGCCTTCACCCCAGGGAACTTCGGTGCCCCAGGCGCTCGGCTGCGTGGCGCGCACGGCGTCCTTGATATGGACATGCTTGATCCACGGTCCCAACGTTTGCATGGCCGCGACCGGATCACCCTTGCCGTAGAGAATCATGTTCGCCGGATCGAAGTTCACGCCCAGCGCCGGGTGACGCAGTTCTTCCAACAACTCGCGCAGGCTGGCGGCGGTTTCCTGGCCCGTTTCCATCAGGAGCGTGATGCCCCGCTGAGTGGCGGCGTCGGCCAGGGAGACCAGACGGTCGCGCAACCGCCGGGCCTGGGCCGGGTCGTCACTCTCGATGAACCCGGCGTGCATCGTCAGGAAGCGGACGCCGAGTTCCGCCGTGATGGCCGCGGCGCGCACCACCATTTGCTGGTTCCGGGGCCAGGATGCATCCGGCAGAATCCCGCCCGTCGCCCGGATGCTCTCCAGCGACGTGTAGTCCTCCTGCGGGAAACCGATGGTCGTTGCGCTGATGGTCCATCGTTGCCGCCGGATGGCATCGAGATATGCGTTGCCGCCCTCCGCGAACACCGGTTTCAACGCCAGATTCACGTGGTCAAGGCGCGCTTGCTGCATCGCGTGAACGACCCCGTTCAGGTCGGTGCGGAGCGACCAACTGCACACCGCCACAGGCCAGGTACCACATCGCATACTCATGATGGATTACGGTTTGATGATGCCGACTTTGTTGAATTCAAACGTCTTGGGGGAAAGTTTCTCGAGCGGCTCGGGAACGTGCGTTTTGGGATACGGCGCGGAAAGGGTCGGCCTGATCCAGCGGATGGCGTTCGCGAGCGTCCTCAGGACATGGGGATTGTAATAGGTCGGGAACGCCTCGTGACCCGGGCGGAAATAGAAGAGCCGGCCGTTGCCGCGCTGGAGGGTGAAGCCGCTGCGAAACACCTCGCCCCCTTCGAACCAGGAGATGAAGATGACTTTCGCGTCGCCGGCGATCATGAACGGCTCGCCGTACATTTCCTCGTTCGGCAGCTCGAAATGCTCGGGCATGCCGGCGGCGATGGGATGGGCGGGGTCAATCACCCAAAGCCGTTCCCGCTCGCCCGCTTCGCGCCAGTGGAGCTTGCCGCTGGTGCCGTTGAGAAGACGGAAGATCTTCGACATGTGACCCGAGTGCAGCACGAGGAGGCCCATGCCCTCCCACACGCGCTGCTGCACCCGTTGGACGATGGCGTCCTCGACCCGGTCATGGGCGGCGTGACCCCACCAGAGCAGCACATCCGTGGTGTCGAGGACCTTCTGCGTGAGTCCGTGTTCCGGCTCGTCGAGGGTGGCGGTGCGGATGTCGAGGTCGGACGCGGCGAGGTTTTTGGCCAGCGCCCCGTGAATGCCGTCCGGGTACAAGGCCCGCACCGAGGGCTCTTTCAGTTCGTGGACGTACTCGTTCCAGATCGTGACACGGATTTTTGGGTCGTTCATGGCCGGCTTCTCCTCAAGACAGCACCCTGATTTTCGAGCGGACGTACTCCTGGATCTTTTCCTCGACGGGCTTGAAATACAAGTCGAGCGGCATGAATTTGTTGCCGTTCTTGGCAAGTTCGCCCGCCACCCCGCGCAGGAACAGGCTTTGCAGTTCGGTGGCGATGTTGATTTTGGCCACGCCGCAGGCGATGGCCTGCTTCAACTGGTCGTCGGGAACGCCGGTGCCTCCATGGAGCACCATCGGAATCGAAAGGGACCGTCCGATTTCCGCGGCCCGCGGGATATCGAGCTTCGGCGCCTGCTTGTAGAAGCCGTGCACTGTGCCGATGGAGATGGCGAGGGCGTCCACGCCCGTGCGCGCCACGAACTCGGCCGCTTCCGACGCCGTGGACAACTCGATCTTGCCGTCGCCAAACGGAACATGCCCGATCTCGGCCTCGATCGTCACGCCGGCCTGGTGCGCGATTTGGGCGGCTTCGGAGGTCAGCGCGATGTTCTCCGCGAAAGGCCGTTGCGACCCGTCAATCATCACCGACGTGTAAACCAGGCCGATCGCCTTCTTGATCTGCTCGATGGACGCGCCGTGGTCCAAGTGCAGCACGACGGGGATCCGGGTCTTCTCCGCGAGCTTGTACGTCATCGCGGCGATCAATCCCGCGCGCTCATCGTTGAACAACCGTTGATACACCTGGATGATGACCGGCGAGTTTTCCTGTTCCGCCGCCTTGAAGACGGCGAGCAGGGTTTCCAGGTTCGCCACATTGAAAGCCCCGACGGCGCGTTGTTCCTTCCGCGCGAGGGGAAGCACCTCGTTGAACGTTTGCATGGCTGGGATGACCTTGTTCTCTTATTGGACCACGACGGGTTGAATGTTCAGCCACTTGCACAGTTCGACCAGCTCGCTTTCGATGCTGGCGTGAATCAGGGAATAGTGGTGCTTGAAACCGTCATTCATGATCGTGCCCACGAGCTTTTCCACCGAACCATCGAACTTGATGTTGAGCGGGTTGCCGCGAACGAACGGCTTCGTGTTCAGGGCGGTTCCGCTGGCGATCAGCATCCGGTAGCCGTCCCCGTCCTCGTCCAACTGCGCCATCGTGATGGGGCCGGGCTTCAACGCAAACTCGTTGACCAGTCCCTTCTTGTCGCCGCCGTCCACGCGGAAGTGCTGGCGCAACTGGGTGTCCTTGAACTTCCCGCACAATCCCGAAGGCGCGGCGCCGCAATGCCAGAACACGGCCGTGTTCTTCGCGTAATCGAACGAGATGAGGTCGGCGAAGAAGGGGATGCCGCCGCTGAGAGCCGCTTCCGCCTTCATCAGCACGGCGCCCAGCACGTCGCCCTCGCAACTGGTCACAAGTCCGGTGTTCGTCAGCATGCCCATCGTGGCGCACGGCGCGATGCCGAAGACGTCGGACCACTCCGGCCAGCAACGGATGGCATACGAGGTCAGGCTGTACTTGGCCGCCGTCTTCTTGAGGGCCTCGAAAAGTTTGCCCGCAGGCTCGATATCCTTTTCGACGCTCTTGCAGACCGTGGCACAACTGCGCCGGACCTCCTCCACGCCGCGCCGGACCTCCTTCTCGTCGAGCTTGCCGGCGGCGTGCACGATTTCCAGTTGGTCGATGATCTCGACCTCGGCGCCGATGGATGAACGCAATCGCATCTCGTCGCAGTTGGAGGTGTAGAAACCCGGCACGCGTCCGCCCACGAGACCGATCTTGGTGGCCGCCAGGTCCGCCATGCACTTCAGGACGTTGAGCGGCTTCTGCAGGAGCGCATCGGCTTCGGAGGCAGGGCCGAACACAAACTCGTATTTCCGGCCCATCTTCCGCAGCGTATGGACGGCCATGTTCGCGCCGCAGAAGGAGTTTTGCGCCCAGACACCGCCCTGGATGGGTTGTTCGGGCGTGGAGAACAGGAGGATCGGGACGTTCAATTCCCGCGCGAGGACCGGAATGATGGCGCCGACCGGGAAGGTCGTGAAGTGCACGATGACCGCGCCGATTTCCTGGCGGTTCAACTCGCGGCAAATCGCCGCCGCTTCCGTTGTGGTGGTCGTCAGGGCGTCACCGTGGACGATTTCAAACGGCAGTTTCTTCAGTTTCTCCAGCGTCTGCTGCCGGATGCGATTGATTTCCGGGGTGACCCAGGTGGCTTTGGACAGGGCGATATAACCTACGGAGAATTTCTTCACTAGGGGATCCTTTCTTAGGCGACCGCTTCTTCGAGGGTGATGATTCGAATCTGCGGGTTGTATTGGGTGAGGGTGGTCTTCACATACTGCGACGGGGTGATGAACAAATCGGTTGCGAGATGGTCGGCGAGTTCGTAAACACGGCGGCACAGCTTCTGGCACAACTCCGGGTTCAACGCGTCAAAAACGACCGCGCCCTCGCCGACGGCATACGATTCCTCGCGGTTGGTGCCGAAGGGCACCAGCTCGTACCCGCGTTGCTGGAGCAACTGCACCGGCGCGGCGGGATTGCCGTCGTAGTTCTTAAGGAAGTCGCTGTCGAGGTAGCAGGCCTTGCGTGCCCGGCCGGCTTTCATCTTCCGGGAAAGCAGGTGTTCCGCGCAGTGCACGACCTGGATGCCCTCGATCTTGTCCTTGAGGAAATCATAGGCGGACGGCTCCGCCACGATGAGCGTCTTGCACTTCGAGGCGGCCACGGCCTTCTTGAATTGAGCGAGGACCTTCTGCGATTCGTTGGCAAAGCCCAGCGTTTCCAGCGCCTTGCCGGGGTCTCCGCCCGAGACGATTTTGCAGCCGGGATAGAGCTTCGCGCATTCGCCAAAATACAGGGCGTCGCCCTTGCCTTTGACGGTGAACGTTGCCTTGGCCAGTTTCTCCGCCAGGGCCTTCACCGTTTCCGGCGCCAGCCCGGCTTCCACCACGTCCCGCCGTCCGGCGAGGACCAGGGCAACCTCGTCGTAGTGGCTGACGCAGTGATACCGGTTGGCCCCGCTCAACGCGCTGCGGTAGAGGGTGGCAATGTAGTCGGGATTCTTCAGGTTCTCGTGGTCCATGCGAACCCGGTCGAGGATCAACGCCCGTCCCCGCGGGGTGTCCGCCTCCCGGAAGGTCACGTTGCCCACCGGATCGAGATGGCGGCACATGAAACAGAAACGGCACGCGCTCATTACGTCCTGATAGTTGTCGATGTGCATCGGTCAGATTCCTTTCGACGGAAAACCCATTTTGCCGGGGTTCATGATGTTGTTGGGATCGAGCGTCTTCTTGATGTCCTCGAGGACCTTGAAGGCCGGGCCGTAGAGTTCCTTCATAATCCGGCCCAGTTTGAGGCCGACGCCATGATGCTCGTTGATGACGCCGCCTTCCTTGATGGCCGCGCGGATTGCCATGTCCCAGATTTTGTTGTAAAGCGCCACCGCTTCGTGCGGGTCCTGGGGCGGGGTCTCGATGATGAACCGCGCGTACAGCATGCAACCCCACTCATACCAGTGCGAGAAATGCCCGATGAACGCCGCCTGCGGGAAGTTTTCCCGGACGACGTTTTTCATCGCCCAATAGACCTTTTCGATGTTCGCGAACGTGGCCACCGTATCGAGCGTGCCGAACGCCTGCGGCAGGTGGAACATGTAGGGCGGGTAGAAGAACTTGTAGCGGTGGTCCCACCAGGCCTGTCCCATCTCGGTGCCGAGGTCTTCATGTTCCAGTCCCCGGCAGATCGCGCATGCCTGCTCCAGCTCGAGGTCCACGGTTTTCTCCGGACCATCGAAACCGAAGACGAGATAGGCGCCCTTCTTGTCAATGCCCAGCACGCGCTTGATGAGCCGCGCGGTCTCGGGTTCGTCGTAGAGACGGATCACGCACGGCCGCAGCCGGCTCGTCATGATCTTCGACCCGGCGCTCATGGCGTCGTGCATGGTCTTGAACAGGAAGGCGTGGAATTTCCGCGACTCCGGGATGGGATGGATCTTGAGGGTGGCCTTCGTGACCACGCCGAGCGTGCCTTCGCTGCCGAGGAACAGTTGCGTGAGATCGGGGCCCGAGGCATGGCGCGGCACCGGCAACGTGTTGATGATCTCGCCGGTGGGCGTCACCACTTCCATCGTCATGACCATGTCCTCGATCTTGCCGTACTTGGTGCTCAGCACGCCGGTGCCGCGGTTGGCGATGAAGCCGCCGAGCGTTGCGCAGGCGATCGAGGCGGGGAAATGCATCGTGCTGTATCCGGCTTTTTCGATGGCCCACTCCAGATGCTGGGTGTTGATGCCGGTCTCGGCGGTGGCGGTCATCGAAACCGGGTCGATGGCCAGCACCTTGTTCATCCGTTTCATGTCCATCACGATGCCGCCGTACATGGGCAGTGCGCCGCCTTGCGAACCGGAGCCGCCGCCCCAGGGAATGACGGGAATCTTGTGCGTGTTGGCGATTTTGAGGATGGCTGACACCTCGCTGGCGGAGGCGGGATAGACGATGAAATCGGGCGGCGGCAGCTTCTGGCCGCGATCGTGCCAGACTTCAGGCACCCAATAATAATCGATCGAATGGCCCAGTTTGTCCGAGTCGCCGGTCTGGACGTGGTCGTCACCGACCACCCAGGCCAGCTCGCTGCGGACCATTTCGTAGAGGTAGTTGTTTGGCGGGATCATAACGTATTTCTTGTTCAGGTTGGCTTCAGTCAATGAGTGTGATTCAAATTCCGGTAACAATCCGACAGTGCATCGTGAAGCCGGCGGTAGTGCTCGAAGCGGCCGGCATAAAAGCAGGCGCGCGAGGGATGAGGTTTCAACCGGCGGCCGATCTTCAGGCATTGGCGGATGGCGGCGACTTCGTTCTTGAACGCACCCACGCCCACGCCCGCCAGCAGCGCGCTGCCGAAGGAGGCGTCGCAGGAGGCGGGACACGTGACGGGGGCGTTGAAAACGTCGCACACGATGCGGCTCCACAACGCGCTTTTCGCCCCGCCACCGATCAGAAGAAACTCGTGGACCTTCAGGCCCATCTTCTCGATGGTGCGGTAACAGTCCCGAAGCGAATACGCCACGCCTTCCAGCAGGGCGCGGGAGAAATCGCCGCGCGAATTGGCCATGCTGATGCCGGTGAAACTCCCCCGCAGGTTCGGGTCCCAATACGGCGAACGCTCGCCCTGGAGATACGGGTGGAAGAAAACGCCGTTGCTGCCGGGGGGCGACTGCGCGGCCATGGCGTCGAGCGCGTCGTAATGAGTGCCCGGCGCGCCGAACTTGTCGCGATACCAACGCTGGCAGATGGCGGCGGAGTTGGTCGCGGTCACGGTGTACCACATGCCCGGGACGACGTGCGAATAGGTCAGCGTTTCCGGATGCGGATGTGCCCTCGACGTCATCACGTTGACGTTGCCGGCGGTGGCGAGCTTCAGCACGCACTGGCCCGGCTCGATGGCGCCCGCGGAGTAGGCCTCGACCGCTGAATCGCTCGCTCCCATGAAAACCGGCAGCCCTTCCGGCAGGCCGGTGCTGGCCGCGGCCCGGCGGCTGATTTTGCCGGCAAGGTCCGTCGGCCGCCCGATCCGCGGGAGCGCTTGTACGGGAATGCCCGCCAGCGCGCAAAGGTCCTCGGACCAACGGCTGTTCTTCATGTCCCAGAACAGAGTCCCTTGCGCCTCGATGCAGTCGCACGCCATCTCGCCCGTCAGCAGAAACCGGATGTAGTCTTTGACAAAAAGTATATGCCGCGTCCGCCGGATCGCCTGCGGCTCGGTGTTCCTGACCCAGAGCAGTTGCGGCAGCGTCCACGTGGGCGTCGGCGCTTGGAAGGCGGTCTTGAAAATCCGGTCGAAATGCTTCGCCTTGAGCCACGCACACTCCTTCGTGCTGCGTTGGTCGGTCCAGACGATGGTGGGGCGGATCACCTTGAGTCGGTCGTCCAGCAACACCGCTCCATGCGTGTAGCTGTCCAGCGCCAGCGCCACAATCCGGCGGCGATGCTTCAGTCTCTTCAGGAGACCGCACATCGCGCGATGCCAGTCCGCGGGATTCTGCTCCGCCCAGGCCGGTTTCGGATGAAGGGTCGGGTATTCCGCGGAGGCGGTTTCCACCACCGCGCCATCACGGTCGATCAACGTGACCTTGCAGCCGCCTGTTCCGAAATCAATGCCGAGGAGCAACTCCTTTTTCATTGGCCCAGAATCCATTTGTGATTTGGATCGATCACCGACAGAAACTTGCGGTGGTTGCGGCCGGCCATGATCCAGAGGTAATACATCGTGTACCCGGGCGCGTTGATGACCGGATGATAGCCGCGGGGGATGAGCGTCGTGTCGTCCTGCTTGACCGTGCAGGTGACGTCCAGCGCGTGGTCGTCCGTGTAAATCTTCTGGATGCCGTAGCCTTGGGGAGGGTTGAAGCGGAAGAAATAGATTTCCTCCATGTCCACCTCCACGGGCGGGTTGTCGAAGTCGTGCCGGTGCGGCGGGTAGCTGGCGTGGTTGCCGGACGGCACGTACGCCTCGCCGATGAAAAGGTGCGCCGCCGGAAACGCATCGGTCAGCATCAGATAAGCGTCGCGCTGGTAGTTCTCCTTGCCGATGTGCACTTCCTTGACCTGTTCCGGCGCGATCACGTAGGCCGCCGTCTTCAGGGTGGAAGGCGAGGCCGTCCAGGCGATCTCCACGTCGCTCTCGGCTCGGATCGTGTAGCGGGTGCCGCAGGGTATATAGACGGTATGCGGCTTGCCGGAGAAGACGTCCTTCCGCCCGCCGACGCGGTCGAACTGGAACCCATCGCCGGACACCGAGCACTGTCCGCCCAGAAGGATGAGCGCGACTTCGTTCTGGCCGGAATGGGCGGCATATTCCCCGCCCTTCCGCAGGTGGAGGATGCCGAACTCGGTCAGTTGCAGTTCGCCGTCGCCGATGGACGCGATGCGGGTGAACCCGTCGCGTCGCTGGTAGTGTTTCAGATAATCATTCATGGTGTTTCAAGAAGGCTTCCGTGGTTTGCAAATCGGGGATGCCGGCGCGTCCGCCGAACCGGGTGCATTTCAACGCCGCGGCGGCGGACGCGAACCGCAGGCATTGCGGCCACGCGCCGCCCCGGACACAGGCATACGCGAACGCCCCGTGAAAGACGTCGCCGGCGGCCGTGGTGTCCACCACGCCGACCTTGAACGCGGGGCATTTGAAAAACCGGTGGCCGTCAAATCCAACGGAGCCTTCGTGTCCCATGGTGACGGCGGAAAATTTGCAGTTCGGCGTGAACAGCTTCCGCGCCGCGGCCTCCACGTCGGATTGTTCGGTGTAACGGCGGGCGAATTTTTCGGACGCAATGATGATGTCGCTCAGTTCCAGAAGGTGTTCGATGCCGGGCACCAGCGTTCCCGCGTCCAGGGAGACGGTTACTCCATGTTGACGGGCCAGCCGGGCCGCCGCGACCGCCGCTTCCGTCTGGTGACCGTCCAGATGCAGGAGCGCGCTGTTTCGTATCAGGTCCGTCGGAATTTCATCCGCCGACAGCGGCACCGCCGTTCCCCGCGTCCAGGCGATGCTGCGTTTGCCGCTGGGCTTCTCGATCCAGCAGAAGCCCGCCGCCGATTCGGTACCCTCGCGCATTTTCATGCCGCGGACATCCACCCCTTCCGCCGCCAGCCCGGCGACGATGTCGCGGCCCCGGGGATCACTGCCAACGCAGCCGATGAAAGCCGTCGCCGCACCCAGTCGCGCGGCGGTGGCGATGGCGTTGACGGAGGGTCCGCCGCCCTGGATGGCGCTCTGGAGAATCTCGACCTTGTCATCGAGCGGGATGTGCGGGACCAGACAGAGATAGTCCATGCCGCAGAAACCCAGTCCGGTGATGGTGGCCTTCGCGCTCATTTGGCGGCCGGTGGCGGACTGCCTGCCGGCGTCTCCTCGTAGTAGTCGCGCCGGAACGTGGTCTTCACGGCCAGCAGGAGGATGAGACTGCCGACGACGTACGCCAGCGACAAGGAACTCAAGCCCGCCGTCAGGCCGATGGTGGATTTGGCCCAGCCCAGCACCACCGGCGCAAACGCGCTGACGAAGAATACCACCGCCAGCATGATGCCGACGGCGGATGCGCGGAACCGCGGTTCGATCACGTCAAAGAGGGCGGCGTAGAGGTTGGAATCGTAGATGCCCCGGAACAGTCCGAATCCCGCCAGACCCACATAGCACAGGAGCAGATTGTCCGTCAGTCCCATCAGGCAGATGAACGGCGCGCCCAGGAACAGGCCGATGCCTTCCACTTCCAGCCGTACCGTGCGCCGTCGCGTCGCCAGCATGTCCGAAATCTTGCCGCCGAGCAGCACACCGATCACCGCGCCGACGTGGTGATAAAACATCGAGGAAAAGCCGGCGTTGGACAGCTTGAGGTTGAACTTCTCGTGGAGGAACGTGGGCATCCAGGTGATGTACCCGATTTGCGCGAAATAAAAACAACTGAACGCCAGCCACAACGCCCACACCGTCGGCTTGCCGACAATGGCCTTCAACACGACCGGCACCGGCAGTTTCGCGGAGGCCGCCTGCGCCGTGGCTTCCTGCGGAAGAGCCTCGTCCTTCAAACGCATGACGAGGATCAGCGCCAACACGATCCCGAAGCCGCCGAAGGCGTAAAACGCCGACCGCCAGCCGTAGTGCTCGCCGATCCAGCCGGCGATGAATCCGCTCACGATCAACCCCACGTAAAGCGCGGTCTGGTGAATGGACATCGCCATCGCGCGCGTTTTGTGGTGGTACTGGCCGATGAGGGAATTGGCCGAGGGGAAGTAAAACGCCTCGCCGCCGCCGGTCGCGATGCTGCGGAACACGATCAGGCTCACCAACCCCGTCGTCGCGCCCGACAGGACCGTGCCGGCGCTCCAGATCAACAGGCTCCAGACCACGATCCACTTCCGCCGGGCGAAGTCGCCGAGATAACCGGCCACGGGCACCAGCAGCGCGAAACACCAGAGAAAGATCGAGGCGACCAGACCCGCCTGGACCGGACTCAGGTTCAAGTCGGCCGACAACAGCGGCAATACGACGTTGTAGGCCTGCCGGTCGGCTTGGTTGAAGAAAAACGCAAACCAAAGCAGAACGATGAGTTCCCACTTGTAGGGAAACAATTCCCTCTTGGTCATTCTGTCGCTCCTTCCTGTCCGCTCGCTGCGGTTGTTGCCTAGTCCTTGCCGGGAATGGGCGCCTTGTTTTCCACCGGCAGTTCGATGTCGCCTGCACCCTCGAAATCCACCGCCGCGGGTTTGAAGGCCGCGTTGTAGAACGGCGAGTCCGCGTGGGTGAACAGGTCCGAGAACCGCACAATCTGGCCGGTGTAGGCGGAGATCCGGCCCATGATCGCCGTCGCGGTGGAGCTGGCCACGTTCTCGCCTTCGTTGAGCACGTTGCCGCTCAGAAGGCCCTTCAACAGATCGGCATGTTCCTGGACATAGGGATCGCCTTCGTGACCGACGTCTTCAAACGTCACGTCCTTGCCATCGAAACGGCGCACCTTGCCGCCGCCCATGATTTCCGCCGCGTCCGTGGTGAGGAACTCGCCAACCCGGCCATAGCATCCGGGAATCTGCCGGCTCAGGCTGTGGATGTGCAGGCCTTCGCCATAATCGTAATCCACGCTGAAGAAATCGTACTGGTTGCCCGTGGGCCGGCGCAGGCGCGCCCCGACACCGAGGGCGGTGAGCGGCGGCCGTCCGATGAACCAGTTGGCCACGTCAAGATTGTGCACGTGTTGTTCGACGATATGGTCGCCGCACATCTCGGCCCAGTTCATCCAGTTGTTGGCCATGTAACCGGCGTTCGTGTCGGTCGCGCGCCGGGGCCGGATGCTGCCGCGCGCCTGACACCAGTAAACCGTCCCGCCCAGGATTTTGCCGAGCTGCCCTTTTTACAGCGCCAGCGCCTGTTTCAGATAGCCCGCCTGATGACGCCGCTGCGTGCCGGCCACCAGCGCCAGTTTCTTTTCCTTTGCCGCCGCCGCCGCCGCCAGGAACTGGCGGAGACCCGGCGGATCCACCGCCACCGGTTTCTCGGCGAAAATGTGTTTTCCCGCCGCGACGGCCGCTGCGACGTGCACCGGCCGGAACGTCGGCGGCGCAGCCAGGATCACCAGGTCGCAATCCGTCTCCAGCACCTTCTTGTAACTGGTGCCCCCGCCGAAGGAGAATTTCTCGTCGCAACCCAGTTTCTTGGCGGTCATCTGCGCCTGATCAAGGAAATAGTCGGCCGTGGCCACAAGCCGGATTTCGACGTTGAGCGATTTGGCCGCCGCCTTGAGATTCTCGAAGGCCCCACGCGCCCGGCGGCCCGACCCGATCATGCCCACCTTGAACAGACGCGGCGCGCCTTGTCCCGTCACGATGGCGGGCGCGGCGGCCACGGCGGCCGAAAGGGAGACGGCTGACTTGATGAAGTCCCGGCGATTCTGGACACTGTCGGTTTCCTGGCCCGGATGGATGTTGGAGGCTTTCATGAGCGCGATTGCTATCGCAAAATGTTCCTTGCGGTCAATACAAGGACGCGTAAACTTTGTAAGAATTTACGTCACGGATCCAGATATCGAAAAAGCCACGGGAAAACACGGAAATGGACGCCCGCAAACGCCCCCAAATCGCATTGTTGATCGATACCGCAACCGACTGGGGACGGCGGATCATTCGCGGCGTCTCGCGTTACGCGAAGGCCCGGGGAGGTTGGCATCTCTGGCTGGAGCAGCGCTGCCAGCACGCGCCCGGCCGCTTGCCGCCCGGCTGGCGGGGTGACGGGATCATCGCCCGCGTGGCCGACCGGTCCATGGCCCGTCATCTCGCGGCGTCGCGGTCCCTTGTGATCAACGTTTCGGCGGCCACGATTCCCGGCGTGGATTTTCCGACCGTCACCGCCGACCTCCGCGTGGCAGGCCGGCTGGCGGTGGAGCACCTGTTGAACCAGGGCTTCCGCAACTTTGGCTACTTTGCCCCCATGGGCCTCTCCTATGTGGACGTTCATTACGAGAGCTTCGTCAGGACACTGTCCAAAGCGGGCTATGCGTGTTCGCTTTTCGTCGCGCATCGCCGGTCGGGCCCCAACACCACATGGCGCAAACAACAAAAGGACCTTCAACAGTGGCTCCAATCGCTGCCCAAACCCGCGGCGGTTCTCACCTGGACCAGCGAGCGGGGACGCGAGGTGCTCCGTGCCTGCCGCGAATTGGGACTGCTCGTGCCCGAGCAGGTGGCCGTGATGGGGGGCGATGAGGATGTCCTCTTGTGCGAGACCTGCCATCCGCCGCTCTCGGCCATCGCCCTGACCTCCGAGCGCATCGGCTACGAAGCC
>CAZAAF010000020.1:13167-19113 GCA_964482575.1 uncultured Verrucomicrobiota bacterium
CCGCTGCCTTGCTCGACCGCATGTTGAAGGGCGCCCGCCCGCCCGCCCGCCCCGGCCTGATCGAACCGACGCGCGTCGTGGTGCGGCAATCCACCAATACCCTGGCCATTCATGACCGTCATCTCGCGCAGGCCATCGGTTTCATCCGCAATCATGCCGCGGAACCCCTTCAAGTCAGCGACATCCTGCGCGTGGCCGCCATGTCGCGCAGCAGTCTGGAACGCCGCTTCCAGCAGACCTTGGGGCGAAGCCCGGCCGAGGAAATCCGCCGGGTGCGGCTGGAACACGCCATGCAACTCCTCGCCGACACCGACATGCCGGTTCCCGACGTGGCCGAGGCTGCTGGCTTCCAGTCGCGCGAGTACCTGGCCTATGTGTTCAAACGCGCCACCCGGATGACGCCGCGGCAGTATCGCGCCCATGTCCGGGTTCGGTGACGGTTTGTCTGTGCGGCATGGCGGGCCCGCCGGCCTCAGCGCCCTTTGTGTCTGGCGTATTCGCGCAGCACGTCAATCAGGGCGCGCACGGCGGGCGGCATGTAGCGTTTCTTCCGGCTGGCCAGCACGATTTTCAGGGACAGGGGACGCTCGCGTTGATGGACCAGCCACAGCGTGCCGTCCTGGACATCCTTCTCGACTGCCCACAAGGGGAGCAACGAGACCCCGGGCACTTTTTGCGCCATGGCTTTGATGGTCTCCGTGTAATCGCAGCGGACCACCACGCGCGGACGGAAGTTCACCTCGGTGAAATAACGCTCCATCACATTATTAATACCCAATCCCTGCTCGTACAGGATGAAGGGGACGTTGGCGAGGGACTTGAGGGAGCAACGGCGCGGGATGTCGGGCGTCCCGGAGACGAAGACCATGGGGAGGTCGATGATGTCGCAAATGACCTCGAAATCATCCGTGGACAGTTGCGGCTCTTCGTGCAGCTCGGGCACGGCGAGAAACGCCAGGTCGAGCCGGCCCGCGACAAGTTTCTCGACCAGCACCTTCACCGGGGCCGCCTGGATGGACACGTTGACCTTCGGGTAGCGGACGAAAAATCTCTCGAGTACCCGCGGCACCAGGTACGTGCCGATGATCTGCCCGGCGCCAATCCGCACCAGTCCCCGCTTGACGCCCTTCCATTCATCCAGCACGCGGCGCGCGGTGTCGTGCTCCGCCACGATCTGCCGGAAATAGGGGAGGATCATTTCGGCCGCCTCCGTCAGTTTCAGGGAACGCCCGGACCTCTCATACAGCGGGGCGTTGAGTTCGTCCTCCAGGGCTTTCAGGTGCTTGTGGACGCTGGGTGAACTGAGGTGGACGGTGTCGGCGACGCGGCGGATGCTTCCCAAATCCGCCAGCAAAACCAGGGATCGAATTTCGCGGAACTCCATGAATCAATATTAACCTTTGGCTAATTCTAGTTCAATAACTTTCAATTTACGGAAAGTATGTTCGGGGATAAATTTTCTCCCGTCCGAAGATGTGCGGACACGTATGCAAGACAAACCACAACTGACCCGGAGCGAGCCTCCCGCGAACAACGTCCTCCCCGATGTCCCTCGCGCGACGCCGCCGGCGCCCGTGTCGATCGGAGTCCATTATGCCAACTGAAAAACTGAGGGTTGCGGTCATCGGCAGCGGCACCATTGCCAACGCGGCGCACATCCCCGCCTGGAAGGACCAGCCGTCCGCGGAACTGGTGGGCGTGGTGGACAGCGTGCTTGAGAACGCGAAGGCGACCGCGCAGCGCCATCACATCCCGCACGCGTTCGACAGCGTGGAGGCGTTGATGGCGAAAGCCAGGCCCGACGTGGTTTCCGTCTGTGCGCCTGCCCACTGCCACCGGGAGCAGACTCTCGCGGCCTTGCGCGGGGGCGCGCACGTGCTGTGCGAGAAGCCGCTCGCGTTGACCCGTGCGGATGCCGCGGAAATGTTCCAGGAAGCCGAAAAGGCCCAACGACTCCTGCTGGTCGGCCAATCCATGCGGTTTTACAACCAGATGACCGCTGCGAAGGAATTTGCCGCCGCAGGCGAATTGGGCGAAATCTACTGCGCCGACGCCGCGCGGCTCCGTCGCCGCGGCGTGCCCACTCACGGGACGTTCCATGTGAAATCCCTCTCGCGCGGCGGCGTTCTCTACGACCTGGGCGTCCACATGCTGGATACGCTGCTCTGGATCATGGGCAATCCCCGGGTGGTGGCCGCCAGCGGCGCAACGTTCACCAAACTGGCGAATCGCAACGAGGGGATCGTCACCTCGCAGGCGGAAAGCGGCGCTCCGGTCGGCGTCTTCGGTGGCCGGGCCTATGACTGCCGTCAGTTCGATGTCGAGGACATGGCCTTTGCGTTCCTGCGTCTGGACAACGGCGGCGTCATCACCCTGCGGGTCAGTTGGGCGGCGAACGTCCCCGACAGCGCCGGCGGGGTCCTGATCATGGGAACCCAGGGCGGGCTGGAGTTCGATCCCCGGAAACTGGATCTCCGGTTGGTGAAGAACATGGGGCGTTACCAGGTGGACATCACTCCGAAACTGCCCTCGCCCGAGCCAAATCACCCTTTTTATGCCCATTGGAAGGAGATCGCGCACTTTGTCCGCGCGATTCGCGGCGAAGAGGAACTGTGCGTCAAAAAAGAGGAGGCGTTGAACGTCCTCCAGGCGTTGGAAGCGATTTACCAGTCGGCCGCCGAGGGACGCGAGGTGCGGCTGAACCCAACCGTCTAGGAATCTCAGAAAGCCCCTGTCATGAACAAAAAGTACCGGGTCGGAATCATCGGTTTTGCCCATCCTCATATCAATCACGTGGCCTCTCTGTTCGCCAGGCACCCGCAGGTGGAATGGGTGGCGTGCGCAGACACCCGCCCGCTGCAGCCCGAACGGCGCGTCGTGCCCTACGCCCGGGAATGGAACCGGAAGAATGTCATGAAACTGGCCGGCATCCCGAAGTGCTACGACGACTACGATGAGATGTTGAGGAAGGAGAAATTCGACATCATCCTCATCAACAGCGAAAACGCGAGACATCCGGACATCGTCGAGGCTTGCGCTCGCGCGGGCGTTCACGTCTGCGTCGAAAAGCCCATGGCGATGTCGCTGGCGGACGCGCAACGCATGGATCGTGCCTGCAAGGCGGCCGGCACGACGATGCTGGTCAACTGGCCGGCCACCTGGCTCCCGCACGCGCGCAAGGCCAAGGCCATTCTGGATGCCGGGATGATTGGTCGCGTGCTCGAAGTGGATTACCGCGTAGGCCATTCCGGTCCTTTCGGGCCGGGCGCGGAGCACAAGGGCGTCAGCGAGCCATCGACTCCGTTGACCGGAGAAGAACGAGGCGCGACCTGGCTGCACCAGACCGCTGCGGGCGGCGGGGCGTTGCTGGATTTGTGCTGTTACGGCGTCCTGTACAGCCTTTGGTACACGGGCGAACGCGCCGTGTCCGTCCAGGGCATCAAGGCCAATCTGAACAGCCCGTGGGCCGATGCGGACGACAACGGCGTCCTGACGATCCGGTATCCCAAGGCCATTGCCGTGGCCCAGGGATCGTGGACGACGATGGGAAAATCGTACCTGTCCGCCGGTCCGCTGACGATCTACGGGGACGCCGGTTCGCTGTTCTTCGAAATCTATGCGGTGAAACCGGTGGTGCAGGTGGTGCACGGCCCGGACAGAAAGGTGGAGACGTTCGAGCCCGATCCGCTGCCCACGAACCACAGCAATCTGGCCGAGGAGTTCATCCGCCATCTCGACACCGGCGAACCGGTCCACCCGACGCTGACGGCGCAGTTCAACATCGAAGCGGCGGCGATTCTGGACGCCGGCGTGCGCTCGGCCCAACACGGCAGGATGGAGCGCGTTCACGATCCCGCCCCCCATTAAAGGAACCGCCATGCCGACCCCGTGGTTTACCCGATTCCGGCTGTCGGTGGTCATGTTCCTGGAGTTTTTCATCTGGGGCGCCTGGATCGTCCCGATCAGCAGCTACATGAACACCACGCTGGGATTCAGCGGCACGCAGATCGGCTGGATATGCGGGGCCTCGGCCCTGGGTGCGCTGGTGTCGCCGGTGTTCATCGGTTATGTCGCGGACCGTTTCTTTGCCACCGAGCGCATCCTGAGCGCCTTGCATCTGGCCGGCGCGGTGTGCCTGTTTGTGGCGGCCGGCCAGACCACGTTCCCGGCCATGATGACGGTGATCATGATTGATGCATTGTGCTTCATGCCCACGCTGCCGCTGGTCAACAACATCGTGTTTCGCAACATCGAGAACGCCGACAAGTTCCCGCGGATTGCGGTGGGCGGCAATGTCGGCTGGATTGTGGCCGGGTTGGCGGTCGGCTTCTTCCTCGGGGAGCGGCACGGCGGCTTTTTCTACATCGCGGCGGGCGTCGAGGCGCTGCTGGCGCTGTATTGCCTGACCCTGCCGCACACACCGCCGAAGGCCCGGGAAACCAGGGGACAGGACGTTTTCGGACTCAGGGCCGCCACGCTGCTCAAAGATCCCGCCTTTCTCGTGTTCGCCGTGGCCATCCCGCTGGTCACGATTTCCAAGACCTTCTACACCACCTGGACCAACGCCTTCCTGACCGAGATCAGCCTGCCCAAACCCACCGCGGTGATGACGCTCTCGCAGATTTCCGAGATGATCTCGCTGTTCATCCTGCGCTGGTTCATCGCCAGGATCGGGTTGAAAAAGGTCATCGTGGCCGGCATGGCCATCTGGGCGGTGCGTTACTTCGCGTTTGCGACCCTGAACGTGCCGGCGGTGCTCGGCGGGCTTCTGTTGCACGGGTTCTCCTACGGTTTTGTGGTGACCGGTGCTTCCATTTACGCGGCGCGCGTCGTGCCGCCGGCCATGAGCGCCCGCGCCCAGAGTTTCATCGCGCTGCTGATTTTTGGCATCGGCATGTTCTTCGGCGCACAGGTGGCCGGTTTCACCGGCCAGTCCTACCAACCCAGGGGCATTGATGCCGTGAGGCAGACGGCGGACGGGACGGAACGAGCCGTCCACGTGTTGTTGCCGGAATGGAAGGCGATTGGATACGAAAGGGAAAGCCTGCCCCGGATGTTGGGCGCATCGGATGATCGTATCACGCTCGCCCAGGTCGGGAAACTCCCGGACAACGGCCTCATCATCCGGCACACCGACACGCTGCGTTACGCCAAGAAGGATTTGATGGCCGCTTTCAAGGAAGCCGACCGGAACGGCGACGGCATCATCCAGTACGCGGACTGGCAGTCCATCCGTTTGCATGGATGGCTGCAAATCTGGAGTTGGGGCGCCGTATTGGCCATCGCGTCCTGCCTGTTGTTCGGGTTCGGCGGCAAGGATCCCAAACCCATCGCGGAGTAAAATTTATGGATACCCAGGTTATCGAAAACGAATTGTCGTATGCGAAACGATTGCAGGCGCTTTGCGCCGCCAAGAGCCGCCAGACCCGCGAGAAACAGCGCGTCCGCGGCACGATGGACTTCGACGATCACGCCATCATCCTGCCGCCGGAAGAGCTTCGCGAAACGGTGCAGAGCGTCAGCGGTTCGGGCGTGCGTTTCACCGATGTCACGCTGAAGAGTTTCCAGCCCCGTTCGAATCATCCCAACGGCGGCTTCTACGGGCCGCGCGCCTGCGGGGAGAATTTCCGGAAACTCCTGGAGGTGCATCCGGCTTATGTGGACCCGATGAGTTCGCTCGCCGGCGCTTACATGGTCAATTTCATGTCGTACCGGCGTGTCCACTGGATACCCGAGTTTGACCGCGAGAAGTTGATGGCCCGGCACGAGCAGTACCAGATTGTCGGCGCCATCGGGGCGGTCCAGCACATGTGCCAGGACCTGGCCATCGGCCTCGAGTTGGGGTGGGGCGGGCTGCTCGAAAAGATTCGCCGTTATCGTGCGGTCCATCCCGGCGCGTCGGAATTCTACGACGGTCTGGAACGCGTGGTGCTGGGCACGCAGGAC
>CAZAAF010000021.1:0-1680 GCA_964482575.1 uncultured Verrucomicrobiota bacterium
AACGGACCAGCCCGGCCGCCTCCTTACGTCGGAGGCTACGGGAAAAGGATCCTCCGTCACCTCATCGGCACCGACAACCCCCGTTGAAGAAAACCGCAGCCGGCTCACGGGAACAATCCGCGCTGCATCTTGGCGTCGGCCACGCGCTGGACGCCGACGGCGAGCGCGGCGAGGCGGTGCGAAATCTTCTCGCGCTTGACGCGGTTCATCACCGCGGCGAACGCCTGCTCCAGGATGCGGTAGAGCTTGTCGTTCACCTCGGCCTCGGTCCAGGAGAAGCTCTGGAGGTTCTGGACCCACTCGAAGTAGCTCACCACGACGCCGCCAGCGTTGCACAGAACGTCCGGCACGACGAAGATGTCGCCACGTTCCTCGATGATCTTGTCCGCCTCGGGCGTGGTCGGGCCGTTGGCGCCCTCGGCCAGCACACGGCACTTCAGCCGCGCGGCGTTCTTCTCCGTGATGGCCCGCTCCAGCGCGCAGGGCGCCAGCACGTCGCACGGCAGTTCGAGCAACTGCTCGTTGGTGATCGTCTCGCCACCGGCGAAACCGGCGACATTGTGGTTATGGTCGCGCAGGTGCTGGCCGAGGGCGACGAGGTCCAGCCCCTTCGGGTTGTACACCGCGCCGTCCTGCACGCCGACGCCGATGATCGTCGTGCCATGGCGCGACAACACGAGCGCGGCATGGCTGCCGACGTTGCCGAAGCCCTGAACCACCGCCGTGGCTTTCGACGCGTCGATGCCGAGCGTGTCCATGGCGCGGTTGGCCAGGAACGCCACGCCGCGGCCCGTGGCCTCGCGCCGCCCGAGCGACCCGCCGAGCGGGATCGGCTTGCCGGTGACGATCTCCGGCCGTGCCTCGCCCTCGCGCATCGCGCAGGTGTCCAGGATCCACGCCATCGTCTGCTCGTTGGTGCCGACATCCGGCGCCATCACATCCACATGGCCGCCGATGAGCGGGATGACCTCCTGGGTGAACCGGCGCGTGAGCCGTTCCAGTTCGTGGATCGACATCTTGCGCGGGTCGCAGGCGATGCCGCCCTTGGCGCCGCCGTACGGCAGGCCGGCGAGCGCGCATTTCCAGCTCATCCACATGGCCAGCGCGGCCACTTCGCCGAGCGTCACGTCCGGGTGATACCGCAGCCCGCCCTTGGTCGGGCCCAGCGAGAGATGATGCTGCACGCGGTAGCCGGGGAAAACAACCACGCGGCCGTCGTCCATCCGCACGGGCACGGACACGATGAGGGTGCGTTTGGGACTTTTCATCCGGCCGCGGACTTCCTGCGGCAACGCGAGGTAATCCGCCACACGGTCAAACTGCTGGCACGCCATCTGGAACGTCGGGCTGTCGTATTCTTGCATGGTCCTCTCCTTGGATTCGGGGTTGGTGACTGGCGATGGGTGATGGGTAACTGAAAATGGGTGATTGGTGATGGTCGATTAATTATCCGCAATGAGGCCCGGGTGGGTGGGCTTTGCTGAAAACGGGATCTGTCAGTCTGATTCGGGCAGGACCGGCGCGGGGGGACGCGGCCGCCCGGCGGGCGTTTGCAGCGGCCCTAATCCATCCCGGAATACGGACACCGGGCGCACCCTTATATTGGACGCGGCACATGGTTGAATCGCCAATCCCGGTTCACGATTCAGACGGCCCGACAACGAATCACGAACCGGAGTT
>CAZAAF010000021.1:1690-18457 GCA_964482575.1 uncultured Verrucomicrobiota bacterium
CAAAAAGTTCTTCAGCAATTTCTTGCCTTCCGTCGTCAGCACGCTCTCAGGGTGAAACTGCACGCCCCAGATGGGAAATTGTTTGTGGCGCAGGCCCATGATCTCGCCCTCGGGCCGCGTTTCGGCGGTGATCTCCAGGCACTCCGGCAGCGTCTCGCGCTTGACGACGAGCGAGTGGTAGCGCGTCGCCTCGAACGGGTTCGCCAGCCCCTGGAACAGGAACCGTCCGTCGTGATGGATCGGCGAGGTCTTGCCGTGCATCATGCGGAAGTTGCGGATGACCTCGCCGCCGAACGCATGGCCGATGCTCTGGTGTCCCAGGCAGACGCCGAAGGTGGGGATCGTCGGGCCGAGCCGGCGGATGACCTCCACCGAGATGCCCGCCTCGGCGGGCGAGCACGGGCCGGGCGAGACCAGGATGCGGTCCGGCTTGAGCGCGCGCACGTCGTCGAGCGTCCATTCGTCGTTGCGGACGATCTTCATCTCCACCCCCATCTCGCCCAGGTACTGGACGAGGTTGTAGGTGAAGCTGTCGTAGTTATCGATGACTAGAAGCATGGTCGTAACCCGTGATTCGAAACCTGTAATTCGCGATCGGTAATCGGCCACCCGGGACGTGTCTTCATCCTCCCGGGCATCCCGTCATTTTTTTCCAAAACTCTCCGCCAGCGCCAAGGCCTTCCGCACGGCCATGGACTTGTTGACCGTCTCCTGGAATTCGTTTTCCGGCGTGCTGTCGTCCACGATGCCGCCGCCGGCCTGGACATAGGCGCGGCCGCCCTTGAGCAACGCCGTGCGCAGCGTGATGCAGCAATCGAGGTTGCCGTTGAAACTGAAATAGCCGACCGCGCCGGCGTAGGGGCCGCGTTGCGACGCCTCCTGCTCGGCGATGACCTGCATGGCGCGAATCTTCGGCGCGCCGCTGACCGTGCCCGCCGGGAACGTCGCGCGCATCAGGTCGTACACCGAGCGGCCGGGCTGGAGCTGGCCCTCCACCTGGCTGACGATGTGCATCACGTGGCTGTAGCGTTCGATCACCATGAACTCCTCGACGCGCACGCTGCCGAAATTGCAGACGCGGCCGATGTCGTTGCGGGCGAGGTCCACCAGCATCAGGTGCTCGGCGCGCTCCTTGCCGTCGGCGAGCAGGTCCTTCACCAGCGCCTCGTCCTCGGCGGGTGTGGCGCCGCGCTTGCGCGTGCCGGCGATGGGCCGGATTTCGACGTGGCCCTCCTCGCAGCGCACGTGCACCTCCGGCGAGGCGCCGACGAGCGCGAAGTCGCCCAGCTCGAGCAGGAACATGTACGGCGAGGGATTGATGCTGCGCAGCGCGCGATAGACATCGAGCGGCTTCGAACGCACCTTCGCGGAAAACCGCTGGCTCAGCACCACCTGGATGATGTCGCCGGCCTTGATGTACTCCTTCGCCTTGCGCACCATGGATTGGTAGCGGTCCACCGTCATGTTGCTTTCCACCGACAGCGACGGGATTTCGTGGCGGAACTCGACGTGCCGGGTCGGCAGCGGGCGGCGCAACCGGGCCACGATGGCGGCAATGCGGCGGCAGGCCTTGTCGTAGGCGGCATCGGCATCGCCGGTGACGTGCGCGTTGGACACCACCTGGATGGTCTGGCGGACGCGGTCGAAAATGATGATGGTGTCCGTCAGCATCAGGTACATCGGCGTCGTGTCCAGGTCATCGCGTTTCGGACGCGGCACCACCGGCTCGACGTGATGGATGAACTCGTAGCCGAGGAACCCGACGGCGCCGCCGCTGAACCGCGGCAGCCCCGGCACGGCCACGGGCCGGTAACGCGCCATCACCTGCTCGACCACCTCCAGCGGGTCGCGCTTGAACTTGATGCGGCGGGTGGTGCGTCCCTCGCGCACGATCACGGATTTGCCATCCTGCACGAGCGTGATGGCCGGGTCGGCGCCCAGGAAGGAATAGCGGCCGATGTGCTCGCCGCCTTCCACGGACTCGAACAGGAACGCCGGGCCGCGTCCGCGCACCTTCTGGTAGGCCGACAGGGGCGTCTCCATGTCGGCCAGCAACTCGCAATAGACCGGGATGAGATTACCGCGGCCCGCCAGGCTGCGAAATTCGTTCTTCGTCGGATAGTACATGATTCACTCTTCGGTAATAGTGTGTCGAATGCACGGCCACCGCCAAACCAAAACCCACGATGCCCCAGCCGGCCGCCTGCCCGAGCAGGTTGTCCGCCAGCAGGGCCACCGCGGTACCCACCGCGATGTAGAGCAGCGCCTGCGCGCCGATGCACCCGAGCACCAGCCGCTTGTTGGCGCGGCGAAACTGCATCACCAGATGGTCGCGATACGCATGCTCGCCCATCGTGCGCGGCATCCACGCGCCCTGGAAATTCCGCGCCGCCACCAGCACGCTCATGACGCTGACGAGCACCGCCACATACGGCGCCGCCGCCGCCACGAGGCAGACCAGCGCGTTCACGGCGATTCCCCCGCGCCAGCCCAGCCGCCGGGCGATCGGGTTCGCCTCCAGCGCCAGCTCCGGCGTCGCCACCCACGTGCTCAGGAAGTCCAGCCCGCGCGCCACCACCAGCACGGCCAGCACCGCCCAGTAGGCGGGCCCGAACGGTGGCGTATAGAGTTCATTCATTGGAGCGATGGAGTGTTGGCGTCGTGGAGTAATGAAATGAAGGACGTGTTCGTCATCCCAACACTCCGATACTCCATGGCTCCATCACTCCATTCCGTTTTCTATTTCTTCCCGTACACCTGGGCGGGATCAAACAGCCGCGTCTCAATCGGCTCACTGAGGCTGCCGTCCGCGCGCAGTTCGCGGAAGAAACAACTCTTGTAACCCTCGTGGCACGCCGCGCCCGCCTGCTCGACTTCGATGAGCACCGTGTCACAGTCGCAATCGGTCGTGACGCGCTTGACGGTCTGGGTGTGGCCGCTGGACTCGCCCTTGAGCCAGTATTTCTGGCGCGACCGGCTCCAGAACCACGTCTTGCCGGTCTCCAGCGTCTTGGCCAGCGACGACGTGTTCATGTAGGCCACCATCAGGACGCGGCCGGTGCCGCTCTCCTGGATGACGGCCGGGATCAGGCCGTTGGAATCGAACTTCAGTTTGGCAAATGCCTGTTCAGTCATGGTCTCATGGTCCTTTCAAAGCCGCACACAAACGCCCTTGGATTGCAAAAACCGCTTCACGTCCGCCACGGTGTACTCGCCGAAGTGGAACACCGACGCCGCCAGCACCGCGTCCGCCTTGCCCTGCTGCAACACGTCCACCATGTGCTCGAGCGTGCCCGCGCCGCCGCTGGCGATCACCGGGATGCGCACCGCCTCGCTCACCGCGCAGTTCAACGCGAGGTCGTAGCCGGCCTTGGTGCCGTCCGCATCCATCGAGGTCAGCAGGATCTCGCCCGCGCCGAGCGATTCGACGCACCGCACCCACTCGATCACATCGATGCCCGTGGGCTTGCGGCCGCCGTGGGTATAGACCTCCCAGCGCTGGGGCGACGACCCGGGCACGCGCCGGGCGTCCACCGCCACGACGATGCACTGGCTGCCGAACCGCTCCGCGCCCGCGCGCACCACGTCGGGATTCTGCACCGCCGCGGTGTTCAACGACGTCTTGTCCGCGCCAGCCTTGAGCATGGCGCGAATGTCCTCCACCGTCCGGATGCCGCCGCCGACGGTGAGCGGCATGAAACACTCGCTGGCCGTGCGCTCGACGACGTTGATCATCGTGGGCCGGCCGTCGCTGCTGGCGGTGATGTCCAGGAACACCAGTTCGTCGGCGCCCTGGCGGTCGTATTCACGGGCACACTCCACCGGATCGCCCGCGTCGCGCAGGTTCAGGAACTTGGTTCCCTTCACCACGCGCCCGCCGGTGACGTCCAGGCACGGTATAATGCGTTTGGCTAACATATGAAATTGAGTAACGAGTGAGGAGTGAGTCATGATCGGGGTCAAGCCCCACTCCTCGCGCGTCCACAAAAACAAAAAACCCGATGACTCCTTTGAATCATCGGGCCTTCAGCCTGGCAGCGCAACGGTGGCGCGATCAGGGCTTAAGGCCCGATCCATGCCACCACTGATACTGCGCCGCTTGTTTCATGACGCGGGTAGTCTAGCCTCCAGCGGCGCGAACGCAAGAGGATTTTCGCCGCTCGACGACGCCCGGGACCTTCGGGTATAAAACCGGGGCGGATTGGAGAGAGCCCGACACCAGAACCCAGGAGACCAGCATGACCACCCCGGCATCCCCTTCATTTAAAATCGTTGGCGGCGACGGCAAGGAATACGGCCCGATTGACCTTGGCACGCTCCAGGAATGGGCGCGGGAGAACCGCCTCGCGGGAACGACGCAAGTCTGGGATTCGCGCACCGGCCAGTGGCAGCCCGCGTCGCAAATCGCGGAGCTGGCCGGCCTGTTTTCCAAGCCCGCGCCTTCGGCCGGCCCGGCCGCCGTCCCGCCCGCCGCGCCGGCGGTGGAGACGGCCCCTGCTCCGGGCGTCGAGCTGGCCGCCCGGATCCTGGCGCGCGGGTACACCGTCGAATTCGGGCGGTGGATCGGCGACGGCTGGGCGTTCTTCAAGGCCAATCTCGGTCTCGCCATGGGTGCCTGCTGGATCGTGTTCGGCCTCAGTCTCGTCGCCTCCGTCATCGGGGTCATCCCGTGCCTGGGGGACCTGGTGCGTCTGGCGTTCACCGTCGTGGTGCAACCGGTGTTGATCGGCGGTCTCTGGCTGGTGCTCCTCCAGTGCCGGCGCGGCCAGCCCGTCACCGCCGCCAATGTGTTTGACGGTTTCAAACTGTTCTTCGCCCAGGGCATCCTGGTCAACCTCATCATGATGTTGATCATCCTCGCCGCGATCCTGCCGGGAGGCATCGGAATCGGGATTGGCGTGGCCGTCCTCAAATCCTCCGCCTCCATGAAGGCCCTTGGCGCCCTGCTGATTGCGGCCGGCACTCTGGTTGCCCTGATACCGGTCATTTACTTCAGCGTGTGCTATGCGTTTGCACTGCCCCTGGTGGCGGACCGCCGGATGCAGTTCTGGGCGGCGATGGAAACCAGCCGCCGCGTAATCAACCGTCACTGGTTTGCATTCTTCGTCTTCAGCCTCGCGGTCGGCCTGCTGGTTCTGCTGGGCGCGCTCGCCTGCGGCGTCGGCCTGATTTTCACCATCCCGCTGGGCTTCTGCATTTCGGTGATCGCCTATGAAGCCATTTTCGGCTCACCGACCGGCGCCGGGACTTTGAACCCATGACATCCTCCATCACCTTCCGCATCCTCGCCGGCGACGGGCGCGAATACGGTCCCGTGGATCTCGCCACGCTCCAGCAATGGACGCGCGAAGGGCGTGTGACCCGCACCATCCGCGTGTGGGATTCACGCACAGGCACCTGGCTGCCGGCCGGGCAAATCGCGGAGCTGGCGCCGATTCTCGACATCACGTCCCTGACCGCGCCGCCTGTGGTCACGCCGCTGGCCCCCGGCGGGGAAGCGAGCACCAACGCACTGGCCATCTGGAGCTTCTCGCTGGCCATGGCCAGCCTGTGCTGCTGCGGCTGCCTGTCCTTCCCGGCCATCATCCTCGGCGCGATTGCGCTGACACAAATCCATGCGCGGCACGAGGGCGGGCGCGGACTGGCCATTGCCGGCATCGTCATCGCCATCGCCGCCCTGGCGATCCACTTCCTGGGGAGCCTGCTCTGGTGGTTCTGTCATGGACCCTGGCCGCACATCCATGGCACGATGCGGTTCACATGAGCGAACCGGTATCCATCACCTATCGCGTCCGCGGCGAGGGCCGCGAGTACGGGCCCGTGGACGTCGCCACGCTGGAGCGCTGGGCGCGCGAGGCGCGCGTGACGCGCAACACGAGGATCTGGTCGTCCGCGGACGGCCAGTGGCGCGCGGCACGGGAGCGGCGCGAGCTGGAGGCGGTCTTCGCGGCGTGGACCGACGCAAGCGCACCGCCGGTGGGCGGGCCGCCGGTGAACGCGCAGGCGATCTGGAGCTTCGTGCTGGCGCAATTCGGGTTGTGCTGCTGCCTTCCGGGCATCCCGGCGATCGTCTGCGGTTTCGTGTCGCTGGCGCAAATCCGCCGCCAGCATGAGCGCGGCAAGGCGCTGGCCATCAGCGGCATCATCCTCGGCTTTGGCGGTCTGGCGATGGGCCTGCTCTCCCTGCTCTACCTCTGGATTCTTTCCAACATGGATGAGGCCGGGAAACAACAGTTGCTCGACGGATACATGAAGCAACTGCAGGGGATGCCGCCGAAGTAGCCGTTCCCGCGGCCGCTTTCCTTCTTGAGACGACCGTCATCCCCGGCTATGCTCACGGCCGTGGGAGCGAAGATCACGATTTTGGGCAGTGGTTCGTCCGGCAACTGCGCGTTGGTGGAAACGCCGCGGGTGCGGCTGCTCATTGACGCCGGGTTCAGCGGCAAACAGATCATCACGCGGCTCGCCACCCTCGGGCGCCGGATCGAGGAAGTGAACGCGGTGCTGTTGACGCACGAGCACACCGACCACACGCAGGGCCTGCCGGTGCTCTGCAAACGATACGAAATCCCCGTCTATGCCAACCGTCCCACGGCCGAGGCCGTGCAGGAGGAGGCGCCGGATTTGAAGACGTGGAGATTTTTCCAGACCGGGCACACCTTCGAGCTGGGCGACATCCTGGTGGACACGTTCGCCGTGCCGCACGACGCGCATGACCCGGTCGGTTTCCTGCTGCGGCATTCGTGCGGCAACATCGGCGTGCTGACCGATCTTGGCCACTGCACGCGGCTGGTGATCGAGCGGGTGAAAGCCGCCAACGTCCTGATGCTGGAGACCAACCACGAGGAGAAACTGTTGCAGGACGACACCGTCCGTCCCTGGTCGGTGAAACAGCGCATCCTCTCGCGGTTCGGCCATCTCTCCAACGCCGCCGCCGCCGAGGCGGCCGTGCAAATCGCGCACCCGGGATTGCGCCACATTTTCCTCGGCCACCTCAGCCGCGACTGCAACCGGCCGGAACTGGCCCACCGGGCCGTGACGACGGCCCTGCACAACGCGGGCGCGCACCATGTCCGCGTCCATACCACCTCGCAACACGCCCCCAACCCGACCCTGGACATCGAAGCACCGGTCGCCGCGCCACCGCCCCCGGTCGAGGTGGGACTGGCCGCAGCCCCAATCCTCTAGCGAGCCGGGTGGGACGACGTCTCGGAAGAAGGGCGAATCCATGATTTCCGGCAGGTACAACATGAAGAACCTCCTCACGACAGTTTCGATGGCCGCCACGCTCCTCCCGGGATGGCAGCCGGTGGAGGCGTGGAACGCCACCGGCCACATGGTGGTGGCGCAAGTCGCCCACGACCGTCTCTCGCAGGCGGCGCAGGCCAAGTGCATGGAGCTGATTCTCGCCAGCGCCCTGCCGACGGAGCCGCGCAACAACCCCACCGCCCTGTTTCTCGCCGCCGCCTGCACGGCCGACGACAACAAGAATCCCGCCGACCTTGAGTTGCATTTCATCAGCCTGCCGTTCACCACGGACGGCACCGCGCCCCGCCTGCCCAGGACCCGCACGAACATCGTGGAGGCGATCCTGGAGTGCGTCAAAGCCCTGGAAAATCCACACACGCCGAAGCTGGAGCGCGCCGCCAAGCTGCGGTTGCTGCTCAACCTGATGGGCGACATCCACCAGCCGCTGCACTGCACCACGCGCTGCAACCGGGATGAGCCCCGCGGCGACAAGAACGGCGACTGGTCCAACCTGCGCGGGTTCTGGGACAACGGCGCCGGTCTGCTCAAGACGGTCATCCCCCGGCCGGTGACCACCGACGGCCTGGCGAAGGTCGCCCATTTGAAACAACAGGTCACCACCGCCTGTCCCGTGGACAGCGTGGAGGATGCGCTGGAGGAAAAGGACCCGCGCAAGTGGGCCGAGGAAAGCCAGGAAGTGGCCAAAGGATACGCCTACGGCATCTCGCCGCAGGAGGTGCCGTCGGTGGAATACATCTATCAGTCGCAGGAGCAGATCAAGAAGCGCCTGGCGATAGCCGGCTACCGGCTGTCGAATCTGCTCAACGACCTCTTCGACAAGAAGTAGGTGGCGGCATCCCCATCCACAAGACAGCCGGGGGACAGGAAAGGAGGAACGCCCCCGTGACGGCCGAAGCGACACCGCATGACGGCTCCGTCCGGGTCGGACTTTTTTCCAAAATCTTCCCACACTGGCTTGTACTGCGGTTGGTTCACACTTGCATGTTCTTCGATGCAAACGAAACGTTGTGCGCCCGGGAGATGAGATTTGCAGCGATGCGGCCGGATTCGTAGATGGTGGGCAAGCCGCTGCCCGGATGCGTGCCGCCGCCCACGAGGAAGCAGTGGTCCAACTCCTCGAACCTGTTATGCGGGCGAAAGTAGAGCATTTGGCCGAGTGAATGCGCCAAGTTGAAGGTCGCACCGTGCTGGATGTTCATTTCCTGCCACGTCTGCGGCGTGAATACGATCTCCTCGCGGATGTGCGGGCGCAGGCCGGTCATGCCTGCGCGTGTTTCCAGTGCCGTGATGACGCGGTCGCGGAAGGCGTCCTTCTCCCTCGCCCAATCGATTCTCGCGGTGCGGTTCGGCACGGGCACAAGGACATAAACCGAGGAGTGCCCGGCAGGCGCCAGCGAAGCGTCCGTGATGCTGGCGTTGCGGACATAAAACGAAATGTCGTCGGACAAGACCTTGGTCTGGAAGATGTCGTTGATGTTCCGGCGATAGTCGCCCGCAAAGAAGATCGTGTGGTGCGGCAGATCGTAGACCTTGTCCAGCCCAAGGTAGAGCATAAACGTCGAGCAGGAATACTCGCGTGCGTCCACTTTCTCCGGGCTGTATTTCTTCAGCACGCCGGACGGCACAAGGTGTTTCATCGCGTAGCCGAAATCGGCGTTGAGGATGATCTCGTCGGCCGGGATGTTTTCGCCGTCCGCCAGTTCGACACCCCGGACGCTCCGTCCCTCCAGCAGGAGCCGTTTCACCGGCGCCCCGAGGCGGAGATCCACACCGAGTTCCCGACAGACCCTGGCCATCGCCTCGGAGATTTCGCTGAGGCCGCCTTGCACATGATAGACGCCAAACGCGTGTTCGATGTAGGGCAGGATGGCGAACGCGCCGGGGCATTCCCATGCGGACATGCCGAGGTATTTCGATTGGAACGTGAACGAGAGCTTGAGCCTCTCCTCGCGGAAATAATCCCCGAGCACGCCGAAGAGCGAGCGGCCGATGGACAGTTTCGGCAGTGCGTGCCGCAGGTTCCGGGAGAAATACTGCGCAAACGAGCTGTAGTCCTTTTGCAGGCACGGGTACATGCGCCGGAAGCGTTCGTTTTCCACCGCCATGAACTTGTCGTAACCGCCGCAGCTTCCGGGAAAGCACTCCTCCAACTGTTTGAGCATCGCCTCGCGCCTCCTCGTCGGTTCGATGCGCTGGTCGGCGAATTGCAACCGGTACATGGGATCGAGTTCCACGCAATGGAGGTAATCGTCGATCTTCTTCCCGGTTTCCTCGAACACCTCGTCGAGGATGAACTTCATCATCAGAAACGTCGGTCCGATGTCGAACTTATAGCCGTTGCGAACGATGGCGCCATTCCGCCCGCCAACGCCCGCCTCTTTTTCAAACACGGTAACGTTGAACCCCCGGCTGGCCAGCAGCATCGCCGCAGTAAGCCCGCCCGGGCCGGCACCGACGACTAGGATCCTCTTGTTGGTTCTCATCGTCATCAAGGTTTTACGGCCTCTATGGCCTCGAACAACTCGCGCAGTCGCGAGTCGGTCGCAGGTCCCTGCCATTCTCGCAACAATCGCCCATCCCGGTCAATCAACAGAATGGCCGCCCGACCCTTGGGACACCCCAGTTGCCGGCTGACTTCCCCCGTCCAATCCAGCATCACGGGGTTGGGCTGTTGTTCCTTGAACTGGCTGGCGGCCATGCCGCGCAAAAATCCCGGCACGGCCGACATGTTCGCCACGCCATCAACGTCCACCTTCGCCCCATACCGGGCCCGGACCGGCTTGGTCCACGACTCGACCTGGACGGACCCGTTCCTGTCCGCCACTGCAAGGAGCGACAATTGCTCCTTGGGAAAACGATACTGGTGCGCGTGTCCCTGCTGATCGGTCAATTCGAAGCCGGGGATTTGCCTGTCCGCGGCCAGCGCGATGGCGGCGGTCGCGGTGAGGATCCATCCCAGAGAAACCGTCGCGAATCTCATCTGTTGCGCCCCCTCCGTCCCTCCTCTGCGGCTCCAGGCGGGGTCGCATCCGATGGTTTACTGATCACGCTGCTTTTCATTATCCGAAGCGTTCCAGAAGACTGCGAGACAACCCCAACATCCAGACAATCAAATTCAGGCTGACCACTTCATAAACTGCCACGTTTCCTCCTGCGATTCCATCGGAAGATGCACCATGGAAGAAGCCGGCTACGACGGTGGAACCACCCCAAGGCAAATGGCCCAACTCGAGGATTCAGACCGACTGCAGCCGGATTTCAACGGTATCGATACGGCTGGATGGGCGCCGTCCAGGGACGCCGCGGTTCCCCCTGTCCGCCCGGTTGCAAAAAACCGCTCTTGAAAGTGGCACGGAGTCTGGTATCTACTGGCCGCTCACCGGGATGAACGGTGAGACACCGAACAAAGAGTTGTCAACGAAAGGAACAGCTTCCAAATGAAGTCGAGTATCAAGAATCCGTGGATTGGTTCGCTTCCCAAGATCGGCATCCGCCCCACCATTGACGGTCGGCGCAAGGGTGTGCGCGAGTCGCTCGACAGCCAGGTCATGGGGATGGCCAAGAACGCCGCGAAGTTCCTCTCGACCAACTTGCGTTACCCCAACGGCAGGCAGGTCCAGTGCGTGATTGCGGACACGTGCATCGGCGGCGTCGCCGAGGCGGCGGCCTGCGCGGAGAAGTTCGCGCGCGAGGGCGTCGGCCTGTCGATCACCGTCACGCCCTGCTGGTGCTACGGCAGCGAGACGATGGACATGGACCCGCTCATCCCGAAAGCGGTCTGGGGCTTCAACGGCACCGAGCGGCCCGGCGCGGTGTACCTGGCCGCCGTGCTCGCCGGCCACAACCAGAAGGGCCTCCCGGCGTTCGGCATCTACGGCCGTGACGTGCAGGACGCGGGCGATTCCTCCATCCCCGCCGACGTGCAGGAGAAACTGCTGCGGTTCGCCCGCGCCGGCCTCGCCACCGCCATCATGCGCGGCAAGAGCTACCTCTCCATCGGCAGCGTCTCGATGGGCATCGCCGGTTCGATCGTGGACCAGTCGTTCTTCGAGGACTACCTCGGCATCCGCGTCGAGGGCGTGGACATGTCCGAGTTGGTCCGGCGCATCGACGAGAAGATCTTCGACCCGGCCGAGTTCAGGCGCGCGCTGGCGTGGACGAACGCGAACTGCAAGGAGGGCAAGGACTGCAATTCCGAGAAGCAGCGCCGCAGCCCCGAGGCGAAGCAGAAGGAATGGGAGACCGTCGTCAAGATGACGATGATCGCCCGCGACCTGATGCTCGGCAACCCGCGGCTGGCCAAGCTCGGCTTCGGCGAGGAAGCACTCGGCCACAACGCCATCCTCGGCGGTTTCCAGGGCCAGCGCCACTGGACCGATCATTTCCCGAACGGCGACTTCATGGAGGCCATCCTCAACTCGTCGTTTGACTGGAACGGCATCCGCCAGCCGATCCTCCTGGCCACGGAGAACGACAGCCTCAACGGCGCGTGCATGCTCTTCGGCTACCTGCTCACCAACACCGCGCAGATCTTCGCCGACGTGCGCACGTTCTGGAGCCCCGACGCCGTCGAGCGCGTCACCGGCCACAAGCTCACCGGCGACAGCGCCAACGGGTTGATCCACCTGATCAATTCCGGCGCGGCCACGCTTGACGGCACCGGCGAGCAAATGTGCGACGGCAAGCCGGCGATGAAGCCGTTCTGGCAGATCACCGACGACGAGGCCGGGGCGTGCCTGAAGGCGACGAGCTGGCCGTCGGCCATCTACGAGTACTTCCGCGGCGGCGGTTTCTCCTCGTGCTACCTCTCGCGCGGCGGCATGCCGATGACGATGAGCCGCATCAGCCTCGTCAAGGGGCTCGGCCCGGTGCTGCAAATTGCCGAAGGCTGGTCGGTCGAGATCCCGTCGAAGGTCCACACCACACTCAACGAGCGCACCAACCAGACCTGGCCCACGACCTGGTTCGCGCCGCGGCTCACCGGCCACGGCCCGTTCCGCGATGTGTACAGCGTCATGAACAACTGGAGCGCCAACCATGGAGCGATCAGCTACGGCCACGTCGGCGCGGACATGATCGCGCTGGCGTCGCTGCTGCGCATCCCGGTGGCGATGCACAACGTGGCCGACGCCGCGGTGTTCCGCCCGAGTGCGTGGGGCCTGTTCGGCGCGCAAAACACGCAGGGCTCCGACTATCGCGCCTGCGCCAACTTCGGCCCGCTCTACGCGTAAGCCACGGTTGGACGACAGCCTTGCAACCCGGGAACGGCGCAAGCCGTTCCCGGGTTTGTTTTTGAAAGGGAAAAGCCTCCCCCTACTGGCTGTGGGCCACGAACAGCCAGCCGTCACCCGTGTTGCCGGTGACGGCGAAGGAGGTGACGGGGCGGGCGCCCAACAGTTTCTGGAGGAGCGCCGCCTGCGGGCGGGCGGAGGCCGGGTTGGATTCCACGCTGGCCTTCTGGAGCTGCATCAGGACTTCACCGAAGAGTTTGCTGACATAGGAGAACTGGTTGCCGCGCGCCGATGCCAGATCGCGGGCCAGGCCCTTGAACTCGTCGGAAGCCTTCAGCCCGGGCCGCTTGCCCGACTTCGTCTCGAGCACCTGCCACAGCAAATCCTCCGAACTCGCCAGGATCAGCCAGTCGCCGGACCGCGCGAGGACCGGGCGGACCTTGAACAACGCCAGCAGCGGGACGGCGATCGTCCGCAGCCGCACGCCATTCTTCTCCGACGCCGTCACCATCGGGTTGTCCTTCAACTGCTGGTCGAGCGCGGCGAACAGGGTGTCGTCCTTGACCTTGGTGATGAGGGCCAGCCCCGGCTGCGGAATCTCCTGCGGGCCGGTGCGCCCCATCGGGAACGGGACCTTGGTCGTCGGGTCCAGCGTCAACAGGAGGCCGTGCTCGCCGCCGAGGGAACCGAGGAGGGTTTCCAGATTCTTGCCGCCCTGGCGTTCCAGGTCCTCGTCGAATTTCCGGATGATCGCCTCCACGTCGCCGTACCCCGCCTCGTGGAGTTCCCGCAGGATCGCCGCCCATGCCGTCGCCATGTCGAGGTCGAAGAAATGCGCCCACGCGGTGTCGGCAGGCAGGTAATCCAGCGTGTCGAGCGGGTGCGGCTTGAGGCCGGGCCAGTTCCAAAGCCAGCCGGTCCCCTGGTCCGCGTAGTGATGAATGAACGCCTTCGTGCGGTACAATCCCGGCTCCAGCGCGATGCGGCTGCACCCCGCGCCGCTGACCGACTCCACGCCGCTGTGCTGGAGGAGGCTCGATGCGAAATCGAATCCCCTCAGGATATTGGTCCGGTCGTTTGCTCCGAGGTAGGGCGTGGAGAGGAACACGTCGCGCACGTCCGTCAGCCGCTCGTGCAACCCCGTCAGCCACTGCTCCGTGCCGACATAGGCGAAAAGGCTGCCGCCGCGATCCAGCCGCGCCGTGACCTGGTTGAAGCTGGTCTTCTCCGCCGAGACGGCCGTCGAGGCATCGTGTTTTTCACGCGAGCAGCCGCTGGTCAGCCAGATGCCGGCCACAACCAGCGCACAGACCATTGTGGATAGCGTGACCTGTTTGCCCATGTAGTTCATTCAGAATGGCTCCCTGTAATTTCAGGCGCGGACTATACTGCCGTCCCGGTCCCGGACAAAGCTATTTCAGGACATGGAACGCCCCGCCACTTCCCGGTTCCGCCGTTTGTTTTGGCCTTTCCTCGCGGGTCGCCAGCCGGTATCAACAAGCCCGACATGAACACCCACGGGTTCTTCCCCCTCACCCGCCGCGAGGCGTGCCGGCTGCTGGCGGCCGGCGCGACGGCCTTGGTGCCGGGCGCACGTCTCGCGTCAGCGGCGGACGGCCCGCCGGCAAAAAACGCGCCCGCCCTTTGCGAAGTTCCGCCGCCCCCGGTCCGTTACCAGCCGCGCGAAGGCGACTTTTGGGACCACTGGCTGGTGCGCGAACCAAACGGGACGTACCATCTCTTTTATCTCTACGAACCGCCGGGCGTGCCGGAGGCCGACCGCCGCAAGGCGTGGCGCGTCGGCCATGCCACAAGCCGCGACCTCGTGACATGGGAGGAGCGGAAGGTGGCGCTGGCGCCGGGCCAGCCCTGGTGGGTGGACCGCGGCATCGCCACGGGCAGCGCCCTCCGGGTCGGCGACCGGTATGCGATGCTGGTCACCGGCTACAGCCGTGCGGGCCGCAACGGGATGGCGCTGGCATGGAGTAACGATCTGGAGAACTGGACGCCCGTGGCGGACAAGCCGGTGCTGGAGCCGTCCGGCGAATGGTACGAGACGCCGGAGCAAATGCGCACGAACCCGCCGGAGTGCGCGGGCTTTTGCGACCCGTACCTGGTGCGCAAGCCGGGCGACTCGGCGGTCTATGCGGTCTTCAACACCCGCGTCCGCGGCGGCCCGATGCTGGCGCGGGGCAGCTTCGCGCTGGCGCGGTCGGAGGACCTGGTGCATTGGGAGATGCGGCCGCCCCTGTTCGTGCCGGGATTCATCACGCGCTGCGAGACGCCGCAGGTGTTCACGCGCGGCGGGCGCTGGTACGCCATCGCGTCGATGTGGCCGAAGCTGATGACGGAGGATTTCAAGTCGCAGCATCCCGACAAGCGGTACAACGCCGCGGCGCTGGTCTGGACGGCGGACAAGTTCGAGGGCCCCTACCGGCTCGCGGGCGACTGGGCGCTGTTCCCGAACGCCCACTGTTATATCTGCAAGGTGATCGAAGCGCCCAACGGCGGCGATGTCATCCTGACCATCCGCACGGGGCGCAAGGACGGCCGGCGGATGGATGGCATCAGCCCGGCCTATCCGGTGAGCTATCCGCCCGAAGGCGGCCTCCGCATCCATTATGACCGGCCGCTCGGCGGGTGAAAGCAGGGCGGACAGGTGGAACGCCTGTGGTTCCACATCAGCCGTCTGCCTCCGGCCCGGACCGGCTGAAGCCGGGACACCAACAGGCGGATGTTGAAACCGGGAATCGCGTGCATTTTCGACTGCGCGGCGGCGGCGATTGGTGTAGGCTGGCGGGCATAAACAACATGAACTCAAACGAATCCAACGCCACGATGGCCGTGTTCCTCGATCTCGAGAACATCGCGCTCGGCGCGCTCGACGCGCATTACCCGCGCTTCGACATCCAGAAGGTGCTCGAGCGCCTGTTGCTCAAGGGGCACATCGTGGTCAAGAAGGCGTACTGCGATTTCGACCGTTACAAGGCGTTCAAGCGCGACCTGCACGAGGCGGCGTTCGAGCTGATCGAGATTCCGCACGTGCGGCAGTCGGGCAAGAATTCCGCCGACATCCGCATGGTGGTGGACGCGCTGGACCTGTGCTACACGAAGGGCCACGTGGACACGTTCGTCATCATCAGCGGCGATTCCGATTTCTCGCCGCTGGTGAGCAAGCTCCGCGAGAACGCCAAGACCGTCATCGGCGTCGGCGTGAAGAACTCCACGTCGGACCTGTTCATCAACAACTGCGACACGTTCATCTATTACGACGACCTCGTGCGCACCCAGCCGTCGAAGGCGCGGCAGCGTAGTGCGACGGCGACCGCCTCCAAGCCCGCCGAGGGCGAGAACAAGGGGCCGTCGCTGGAGAAGGCGATGGACCTCGTCGTCGAGACGCTCGAAGCCCTCACCGAGGAGCGGAACGAGGACGAGAGCATCTGGGGTTCGATGATCAAGCAGGCCATCAAGCGCCGCAATCCCGGGTTCAACGAACGCGCCTACGGTTTCCGGTCTTTCAACGACCTGCTGCTGGAAGCGCAGAAGGGCGGCCTCCTGAAACTGGAGCCGGACAAGAAGTCCGGCGGCTACACCGTCCGCGCCGTCGAGTAACCAGACCGCGCCGCGGGTTTTGTCTAAAGTTTGTCCGATGTCCGGCCGATAACACCGGCGAGGTGTCTGTATTGCAGGCGCCTGAAACGGACAATCGAACATCCAATAGATGAGCCCCGAATCCAGCGTGACGTCCCCTAGCCGCGCCACGACCTCGGCCGTGCCGGCCGTGCCGCGCACCGACCCTTTCACGCAATCGCTGGCGCTCGCGTTTGAGCTGCACAACGCCGGCCGCCGTGCGGAAGCAGAAGCGTTGTGCCAGGTGCTGCTGCGGGTCCGCCGGAAGGACGCGCAACTGCTGTTCCTGCTGGGCATGATCCTGCACAAGACGGACCGGCATGAGGAGGCGGTGAAGTGGCTCTCCCTCGCCGCGCGCCAGCAACCGAAATCGGCGCGGATTTTCGACGGGCTCGGCTGCGCCTATCAAAGCCTGAACGACCACGCGCACGCCGCCCTCCATTTTGAGCAGGCCATCGCCCTGGAGCCGGCGACGGCCGGCACGCATTACAACCTCGGCCGGAGTTGCTACGAACTCGACCGGATTGAAGAGGCGGCGGCGCATTTCCAGCGGGCCGTGGAGATCGACCCGGCGGATGCGGGCAGTTGGAACAACCTGGGCAAGTGCCTGAAGGAATTGAACCGGCTGGAGGCGTCC
>CAZAAF010000022.1:0-18252 GCA_964482575.1 uncultured Verrucomicrobiota bacterium
GCGTTTGTGGGTTGCGTGCTGATACTGCCCGAGGAGCTGACAACCCAGACGTTGCTTGTATTATTGATCTGGCGATCTTGTGTCCACCAGAAGTCCGCAGCGGTCACCGGAAAGTAGTTGGTATTGATCGCAGGACTGTTGCTGTTCAGGGCATTCACGGAGGCCATGTACACAAGGCTGTTCAACTCATGAGCATTCGGCAACCGCCAGTCCAGATACCCCCCCAGGATAAGCGATGCCGGATAGTTGGTGGCACCGGCATAGGTCATTTCACCACCGTCGACCTGCTGCCACATTAGTCCGGTAATGTTGTCGGTAATCGTGCCGTCCCCATTGTCAGTATAGGAAGGCGCGTTGATAATGTAGTCGCTGTCTTCGCCGAAGGTGCTCGTGTAGTTGTTGGTCTGACCGGTATCAGGCAGGTTCCACATGCTCCAACTCGTAACAGCCCCGTTTCCGTTTGTGTAGGACAGGGTGTTGCCAGCCCCATCCACCGTCGAAAGGCCGTTCGAGGCAACGGCGGTGATGGAATAGAACGTCGAACTGCCGAGGGGCTGTGAGGGAATCTGGACTCCATAAATGACGTCCCCAGCCGCGCCATCGCCATGAAGACCGTCGTCTTGCATCACGACATTGGTCGTCGCGTTCGTGCTGGTAAAGGAGGTCAGGGATATTTGATCGAGCGAGATGACGTTGGTCTGATTTCCCTCGCTGAACTGGAAGCGGAGAAACAGGTTCGTGACCAGATCGCCCGGCAACAGGCTGTAACTGTAGAGTTGCCAGCTTTGACTCGATGTCGCCACGGCGCTCAGGCGCGTGGTGAAACCAGTGCCCGGGTTAAGTTGCAGGGCAAGGGCCGCATTGCTGCCAACCACGTTGAACGAGGCATAAAAGGACAACGTGCCGCCGCTGCCTTGTGCGTTGATTCCATTGACGGTCGTGATGGCGCTGTCAGAAAGATTCGCAGTACCTTTTTTGAACATCAAACCACAAGCGTTGCCACTGCCATAATTGGAATTGGTGGTTTGCTGAAATGGATTGGGACCATTGTAGGCAACAGTCCAGGCATTGTTGCAGTTGCCGCCTGTCCACAAGTTGGTCGTGATGGTGGCCATCGTTTCCAGGAACGCGGTGTTTGTCGAATACACAGTCCCGTTGTAGCTGAGCGTCACCGACGCCACACCGGTGTTGTCGGTCACGAGTGCCCGGAGCCAGGTGGCTTGCCCGGCGACCGGCATCACGGGGGAGGTTCCCACCGCCACGATCTTGGGAGCCTGATTTGTCTGCACCAGGTACGACAGCGTATTCGCCGGTGCCCCCGCAGGATAGTTGGTGGTGGTGCCAAAACCGTCCCGGCCGGTCACGTAGTAGTTCACCACCGTGCCTGCCGGGAAGGGCGGAATTTGCGCTCCGAACGAGCCATCAGTGGCCGCACCATCATGATGCAGACCATCGTCGTACATACTGGTGCTGACGGAACCCGCGCCACCGTCATACGTCAGAGTAACTTGAGAGAGATTGGTCGCTGTCAACCCGGCAGCCACCCACACGGACTGTAAATAGGTGGGCGACGCGGGCGAAGCAGTCACGTTGGTGATCGTCCACGGGGCCACCGTGTAGGTCAACGTATTCGTTGGCGAGCCTATGGGGTAGTTAAAGCTGTTGGTCTGACTGTCTTGTGCTGAGATGTAATAGTTGACGATGGTGTTGCCCGCAAAGGCAGGGATTGACGCACCAAACACACCATCGCCTGCCGCACCGTCATTGTGCAACCCATCATCATACATGCTGGCCAGACAATTGGTGGTTCCGCTGTTGTAGATGAGTGTCACGGCGGACACGTTGGTCGTTGTCAACGAGGCCTCGACCCACACCATGTCCATGGGCGTGGGCACAGCGGGCGAAGTCACAACGTTGGTGACCGCCCATGAGTACACGGTATAGGAATACTTGACGCCCGGCGCGCCCACCGGGTTGGTGGTGCACAGACCCAAGCTGTCCGTGGTGGTAACGTAATAACTCACCAACGCCCCGGTGGTTTCAGCCGGGACTTGCGCGCCGTAAACACCATCCCCTGCCTTGCCGTCGCCATGCAGTCCATCGTCATACATCACGGCGTTGGTGGTCACATTCACATACCCGCCGGTCACGGTGTTGATGGACACATAATCCAAAAACACACGGTTGCTCGACGAGCCGGAACTGAACTGGAACCGCAGGAGCAAGTTGGTAACAAAGTCACCTGGCAAGAGACTGCACGTGTAGGGCTGCCAGCTCTGGTTCGTGGTCGTCGTGCCACTCAGACGTGTCGTAAACCCGGTCCCCGGGTTCAGTTGTACGGCCCAGGTGGCATTGCTGACCACAATGCTGGTCGAGAGGTAGAAGCTCAGCGTGCCATTGGTGCCCTGCGCATTAATGAATCCGTTGGTTAGCGTGATCACGCTATCCGCAAGATTGGTGGTCCCCCCCTTGAACGTGAGCCCGCAGGGATTGCCGCTGCCGTAGTTACAATTCGTGTTTTGCTCAAAGGGGTTGCCGCTGGCGTATTTGACATTCCACTGATAGTTGCATGAACTCCCCGCCCACGGTTTGGCGTTCGTGGTTCCCATCGTTTCCAGAAACACAAGGTTGGTGAAACTCACGGCGGCGGGTGCGGTGTAGGTAAGTTGGACTGAGGCAACGCCGACATCGTCCGTGGCGCGGGCCGTGACCCAGACGAAGTTCCCGGCAGTTGCCACCGTATTACTCACACTGAGGATGACCGGCGCGCTGTTTGTTCCGCTCGCCTGCACAATGTAGTACGACGCGTTGGTCGCCGTGTTGCCGAAGCCATCTTGCGCCGAAAGGGCGTAGTTCACGCGCGTACCCGTGGCAAACGCCGGTATCTGCGCGCCAAACACACCGTCACTGGCGACGTTGTCATGATGTGCACCATCGTCATACATCGTCACCACGTTGGTGCTGCTTCCGACGATGTACGTCAGCGCCACGGAGGCAATCGCGCCGTTGTTCGTAACGCCGGCCGTCACCCAAACGGTGTTGGTTGCAAGCGGCAACGCGGGGTTGAGGGTGACCCCGGTTATTGACGGTGGGGAAATGTAGGACAGCGTGCCGCCGGCGATCGTGTTGGTGCCGGCCAGAACCCGGCCTGAGAGCGCAGGCGACGTGGCGCTGTATCGCGTGGCGCGATAAACCGGATTGGCGAGCGGCCAGTTGTCGCGCTTGTAGGCAACGATGCCGTTGGTGGTAACGGGGCTGATGTATTCCCACACCACATTACTCGCCGAGGTCACTTCGAAAATGTGTCCTTCCGCGGCTGCGCACACCAACATATTGCCATTCGTTAATCGCTGCACACTGCCGCCCGCATAGCTGAAGAAGGCTTGACACGCCATCGACATGAAAATCGAAACCACCTGCGTGGAGATGCTTTTTGTCTGCTTGTCGGTGTCGTGCCCGGGCGCCGACCAGTTGTAGTAACCGGCATTCGGCGGGGCCACGTAAGCCCCTGTGTTGCTGGCACTGGAATTGAGATTCGGATTGACCTCGAAGATGTAGGACTGCGGTGTTGTTTCGAATAAATTCTGCCCGTTGTTGAAAACCAGAAAGTGTCCGGCACCCGGCATGCCGGCCGGAATCCACTGAACCTGGCCAATGCCGCTGGCTTGAGTGTTGCCGGTTCTGCTAACCGTCCAGTTCTGCTGAACCGAAGGCGGACTCCCCGCTCCGTAACGTGCCGGATCGCCAAAACGATAAAGAAAGTCGCCTGCCGGACCCGCTGCCAGCGCAATGCTCCCCGAGGTATTGTTGCTGAGGAATGTATTGCCGTGATCAATGACGTAAAACTCGCCACCTGCCACCGAGATGACAATCTGATCGAGAGTCTGATTATAGTCGATCGAGGTGCAATGCAACCAGTCGTTGGTAAGAGGCCGGCCGGCCAGATTCAAATCGATCCGCTCGGGCGCACTGGAGATCGAGGACACATAGTTTGACTTGCCGGAATCATAGTTCTGGCAACCGTGGTCAAAAAAACACCACTCCCATATGATAGTACCGGCAGCATTCACCTCCACAATCGCATCCACAGTTACGTTTGTGTAAGGCGAGCTGGCGGGATTGCAACCGGCAGCGATGCACTGGGCATAGCTGATGGACTTGTTTGCGATGTAGAGTGTGGTATTGGTACCGAGCTTGGGATTATAGATTCGAAGGAAATCATTATGTGGAAAGTAGCCGGCCCGGGACTCGGTGTATTGCCACACAACGTTCCCGTTCCAATCCAACTCTGTTAATCCCGAAAACCCGCCAATCCCGCCGCTCGTGGCATCGAGCAAGTTGCCGTTGTCAAGCAGACGTGGGTTGATTCCAAGCGGCCACGTATGGACCATCTGCCCCTGCATGTCGATGAGATAGCTGGTGCCTTGCGTGCCAAACAACGTGTACCCGTTATAGGTTTGCGAACTGTCCCAGTAGATCAACTGCGTCGGGCCTTGGACACGTTCGTAGCCCAGAACGGACACCCCAGCACTCGCCACCAGCCACGCAAAGCCAAGCAGGTAACGGGCGAGTTTCATCGAATGCTTCACGGAGTCAAGGAGTGGCATAGGATGGTGTACGACCGGTAATGGTGCCGCCCGATGTCAGCGAGCGGCCGACCAACGCCGGGTCGTTGGTGGTGTAGCGGTAGGCGCGGAAAAGCCCGTTGTCCATCGGCCAGTTGTCGCGCTTGAATTTCAGAAGAACGTTGCCGGCTGCAACCGGATTGATGTATTCCCACACCACCTCGCCCGAGTCGGCGACTTCGAGGATGTGGCCCTCCTGGTCGGAGCAGATCAGTGTGTTGCCGTTGACGAGGCGTTGCACGCTGCCGCCGATGTGGTTGAACATGCTGTGGTTCGCCTTGGAATACCACATCCACGCGATCTGGTTGGAAAGCAGGCGCGGGGTCTTGCCGGCATTGACGTTGGGCTGCCACAAATAGTACCCGGCGTCCGGTGGATTCACATAGGCGCTGGTGCTGTTCGTGCTCGCATCAAGATACGGATTAATCTCCATCGCATAGGACTGCTGCGTGTGCTCGAAGAGGTTCTGCGCGTTGTTGAAGATGAGCAGGTTGCCGGCGCGCGGAAACCCGGACGGGATCCAACTCACGTGATGATTGCCACCGAGCTGTTTGTTGCCGGTGGTGGACTCGGTCCAGTTGGTCAGGACGGCAGGAACCGTGCCCTGATTGTAGCGACCGGGATCCCCAAAGCGATAGAGGAAATCGCCCGCCGAGCTTGCCGCCTTTGCGATGCTGCCGGAAGGATCGCCCGCGACAAACGTCCCGCCGTGGTCGATGATATAGAATTCGCCGCGGACCGAGCTGATCGCAATCTGGTCAAGGGTCTGGTTGTAATCAATGCCGTTGCAGTGTAACCAGTCGCTCTGGATGGGCAGGCCGGGAATATTCGCGTTGAGCCGGCCCGGATAGTTGGAGATCGTCATGCCGCTCCCCACATAGTTGGACTTGCCCGCGTCGAAATCCTGAATCAGATGGTCGAAGAACGACCACTCCCAGACAATATTACCGGACAGGTCCACCTCGGTGATCGCGTCCACTTGCGCGTTATTGTAGTTGTTGGTGTAGGCGGGATTGCAGCCGGCGGCAAGGCACTGGGCTGCGGTTATGTTTTTCCTGGCGATGTACAGGACGGTATTCGTCCCGAGTTTGGGGTTGTAGATTTGAACAAAATCGTGGTGGAGGAAGTAGTTGGTGCGTGTGTCCAGATACGACCACACATTGCTGCCGGCCCAACTGATTTTGACAAAACCGGTGAAATCACTGTTGCCGGGATTCTGGGTCGCATCGAGCACGCTGCCATCGTCGAGCAAGTGCGGATTGTTACCCACCGACCATGTGTGAACAACGCGACCCTGCATGTCCACCAAGTAGCTATGGCCGCCGACACCAAAGAACGTGTAGCCGCTGCAAGTCTTCGAGTTATCCCAATACAAAACCTCCGTCGGCCCTTGGAACGCCTCATATGCATAGGCGGCACCGACAAACAGACTGCAGACCATCCACACGCACCTCAGGACGAGCGTCGCTCCCCCCAGGCGGACGGCATTTAGCAGGCGAGCGGTCATGGGAGCGCGATGAGAGTCTGATCCTCCAGTCTTTCGCCCTGCATGATGGACACAAACCGACCTGAGTTTCATGGCGCGCCTTTTCAATGATTTTCGATGCCACAATAATTAGCGCCAACCATGTAAAGTTTTCGTGTGCACCAAAGGGATAAATTGTAAAGAAAGTGTAAATCCTCACGTCCCTGCAATCAGCCGTGCACACTCGTCCCGGAACACTTCCAGCGAACTGAAGAAGATGTTGGCTTCATCGCCGCTGCACACCCGGTCTCGGAAGCCACATGCGAAACCCACCCCAGTCCGGGGCTTCGCAAGCCGATCGTCAGAAGCGTGGTGGAAGCCGTTTGGAACTCCAGGCGGACTACATGCCACATTCAGCAATTGTCGTGTTCGATCCACCGATATCGAGAAAAGCCGCCGACAGCCGCGCAAGAACAGTCAAGGAAGGATCTTCCGGAACCACAGGAACAACACCCACGCATGGGGTACCGACAGATGGCAACGTTGCTCAGAGCGGCATCAGCAGGCACCCTGTCCCAAAATCGCCGCGGTCATATGATCTCACGGTTGCTCTGACATTACCCAGACATCCAGATGATACGCGTCCGGCTTCGGAAACATCACTGCATCGAGCCGGCCGGAAAGACGCGTGAAACGTCCCGTCGCGGGCTTGATGACGTGCGCATACCCCAACAATCGTCTCCAGCGGCTGTTGTTCTTGTCCATGGAATAGCCCTGCGCGCGGCTGAAATAGTCGCTCGCGGGATGATCTTTCGGGATGTCGAAATTGAGCAGCTCTTTTCCAACAAACACATACGGATCCGTCGTAATGACTTCGCGTCCGGTGTCGGCATTCTCAATCAGAAAAAGCGGCTGCGTTCCCGGAATCGGGCGTGCATACAATTCGAACGCCGGTTTTGTGTTGGCACCCTCTTCAACAACCCTTCCTCCACAAATGAAGACGGGCAACCTCGGAGTCGTGGCGGCATCGAAGGGGACGAAGCCGTAATCCACCTTGTCCACCAACGATTTTGCAATTTCGACCGCCCGGTCCTTTCGATTGACGACCAGGAAACTGCGATACCAGATGGATTTGCCAGGCTTCAACCGCAATTTGGGAATCACCTCAATCACATCGTAATTGCGAAAATTATTGGGTGGTCGCGTCTGCCAGTCCTTCCACTGGTTGTGGTACATCGGATCGCTCGCGCGGAAATCGCGGAACAGCGAGGGCGCAAATTGGCAGCCATCCGCGCCGATGCGGTCACGGGTCAATTCGTCCTCCAGATGTTTGTCGCGTCCGTACACCAACGCCAGGCTCGGACTGTCTTCCGCCTCCGACACGCACGCGAGATTCCAGCCGCCGGTTTTTCGCACGTCGATGGCACCGGCGTAATTTCCGGAAAAGAGAGCCTCACGCGCCATCAACCCGCCGGCGGGTGAACTGACATAATGCACTGGAAGGCTCGTCGCCCGTGTCCCTCCCCACGGCGCGTTCAAGTAATCAAAAACAATGTCCTTGCGCGTGGTGAAGTTGTGGACGACCCACGTCAACTCAATCACCCCATCCCCGGCATCGCGCACCTGCGTGTAATACAGAATCGGTGAACGGTGGATTGTCCGCACCTGCGGCACCAGCCCCCAATTCAGCGTGCGATAGGTCCGTCCATCATCGCTCCATGATTCGGCAAGCTGCGGACAGTAGAGCGACGGCAGCGACGATGCGCCCGGAATGTACGCGCCGGAATTGTGAATGAAGTAGCTCAGCGCATACGGCGAAGCCTTGAGTCGTGCAATGGCCGCATCAGGAAGCGGTCCCGCCTGCTTCAAGGCGGCAAGACCATTGTATTTCGTGCACACCGAAACAAACTGCCAGACCTCGTCGTTCCACGGCGACTTCGCGTCGTTCGATTGTCTCCATGAAGGGGACACACTTTCACCGAACGCACCGCGCAACGAATAAATCTGACCACCTTTGCCAACACGCAGCGCAAAGGAACTAGCCTTGTCTTGCGTGTGTTTTATCTCGACCTGAAACACCCTTCGTTCGTCCAAGCCTTCGGCCCACATACTGCCGCCTGGCGAATAGGTGCACGAAATTCCCCCACGCCCTCCGTCGGACTTGTCATATGCCGATGCGGGAAACACATCCAGCACATGGGGCGCAGCACCCGGCTTTTCGACTGCAAATCCTGTCATGCATTTTGCAAGCAACAGAGCCGCGCCAATCGTCAGAGCGACCTTCGCACGCGTGTCCGGAATTGGTGTCATTTGTTATGGCCTCCAATCAGCAACCACCCCCGATCGTCCAGGATCGTGCTTAATCACCACGTTCCCAACGCAGATTGCGAAACTCCGGCGGAGCCCCCTGCCAAGGCGCACCCATGCGCTGCGGTTTATCCTTCTTCCCTCCTTTGCGTGCCACGAGTGTCTCGCAATCGCCCAGTCGCAGTTCCCGAAGACCGGCCCAGTTGACCAACATCGTCCCTTCAGCGCTCTTGAAGTCACCCGGCTTGAGCACAATACCCGTCCATTGTTGACCACCAGGAAGCGCGACCTCGGCGGCAGCCTCGTCGAGACCGACCACCAGTTTGTTCGGCTGTTCGCAGCGTACGTCGAGCGCGAGTTTCGCCCCGTCCGGCGCCTTCCACTTGGGATCGTAAAGTTTGTGCGTCCGCCGAGGCCAGCGGCCCGTCAGATCGTAGGTAAACCACTCTTTCTGCCAGTCTCCCACAAAACCCTCCACGAGGCACGAGGGTTTGTCGGTCGCTTTCACGTTGCTCATTTTCATCTGCTCCGGGGAAGCAACACGCAGGATGGAAGAGACATTGAACGTCGCCGCCGTGAACGTCCCATAATAGTAACCTGCTGCCGTAACTGGCGTTTCCAGCGGGTAAAACACGTTGGCATACACCCATAACGGCCGTTCGGCGTCCAGCATCGGCAGTTCGGCCGTCCATGCATCGCCGAGGTGCCTGGCCGGCGCGTAATGCCAGAAGTGGGCGATGGTGTTCTCGTGGCCGCCCCTGCCGTCACTTTCCCTGCCCTGCTGCGTATAGAAGATGTCCACATGGAGCGGCTTTCTCGCAGGGTCTGGCTTCACCTCGAACTCCGGCACGCCGCGGGTCGTCTTCAGTGTCAACACGGTCTCCGGCGTCGCTGGCCAACGGAACGCCCCTTTCAACTGCTGATCAAACCAGAGTGGACTGGCAACCTGGAACGGCTCGGTATCTTGATGATTGTGGTGAGCCGCACACGTCAGTCGCCACGTCCCGCTCTTGATCTCACCAATCGCTTTTTCGAGGTCGTTGATGTGGCCGTGAAAATCGTTGGCGGGACTCAGAAACATGATCGGGCAGCAAATGTGTTGCAGGTTCACGCCATCCGCGAGGGTCGCCGCATATAGCGCATTGTCCGTTGGCCGATTGCTAATGCCGCCGCAGGATGGAGCCGCCGCCTTGACCCGCGCATCCGTACCGGCGGTCATCACGGTGAGCTTACCGCCCATGGAGTGGCCATACACGCCGAGCCTTGCCGGATCCACCTCCGGTTGCTGTTCCAGAAACGTCAAGGCCCGCCTCGCCGCCAACGTGCAAAGGAACCAGGGGTTATTCCGGGGCGATTCGACGCCATCCAACGTCCACGGTTGGGGTGCAACGCTGCCAAACTCGTTCTTCGGATTCCGGCATGGCGCGTGGTAGGCGTCGAGTGTCCCCCAATCGGTGGTAACGCGATACTTCGGGTCGTCCGTCTTGCCTGCCCAAAACAGCGCAACCACGTCCGGGTTCACCAGATAACCCGGCGCACTGATGCGCCCGGCCCATGCGATGGAGATCGTCGCATAGCCACGCTTGGCGTTGGTCAAAGGCGCCTTGGAGTCGGCATACTGGCCGCCGCCGTGGATCTGCAACAGTCCCGGCAGTTTCCTGCCGTCCTTGGGGAAACCATAAACCCCGACGAGCATGGCCTTCCGGCCCTTGAACACGCCAATGCGGAAACGAACGACGCGCAAGACCACGCCTTCCTCCTCCCACTCCTTGAGGACTTCCGTCTCCAAGGGTTCCTTGCAGGGATCGAAGGTCGCCCAGAGTTCCTCAAACGTCTGCGGCGCCCTGCCATTCAAGAGCGGGGGCAGCGTTTCTTCCAATGCGAACAATGTCGTGGATGCTGCCAACATCGCCGCAAGGCTCATCCTACTCAGTCTATGTCTCATGATTTGTGGCCCTTCCGAGGTTCTGTTGCGAACAGGTCTGCGACACAATGGTTGCACACAACTTGATCAACTCGTGTCCCAGACATCACTCCACCGGGCTGACACGGACGGATTCAAAACTCGCCTTGTCGCGATCTCCCTCCGCCAGCGACACCGCGAGGGTGTGCTTTCCCGGACGGTCAAAATTCAACAAGCCGAATGGATACGCATGGTAAACTGGCGAGGAATTCTGCTGATTCTGCAGCTTCACACCCTCATCGGTTTCGATCCGCCACACCAGCCGTCCTTCCCCCTTGTAGACCAGTTCCACCCGATAGTCGCCGGCTAAACACACGTCTACCGTCCAGACCGCCTTGCCAGCATCGCTCCACTTACTCACCTGGTTGACGAATTTCCACTCGCCGAACTTCTCCATCCAGTGGATGCTCTTCTTCTCCGCGCCGATCACCTCGGCAAACTCCACCAGCAGCGTCGCCGGAATGTTCGGATGAATGCCCAGCGTGGAATCAACCGCCACCTTGTCTTTGAGCTTCACCGCCACAACCGAAGCAGGACGATCCGCCGGGGCCGGAGGCAACTGCAATTCCGTCCAGCGTCCCTGCGTAGTCCACTTCACCGGCTGCAGCTTGCCACCCACCACCACCCCTGCCGCCGCGATCCCGCTCTGCAATCCGGGCAGGAACAACCGCCCGTCCGCCGGCCAATCAAAAACCACGAGGTTAAGCGCATTGCCAACGGTCGTCACATCGCCCCACGGCAGGGCTCTGCCCCACGGCGAAAGTCCGGCAGCGTACACAACCCGGGGATAGCGCTGTATCCACTCGCCGGCCATTCTCAAATACTTCGCGGCCTGCGCCGGCACACGCCCCTTCCCGTCAGGCCCGCGCCACCGTCGAAACCAGCCGGCGCAAAATCTCTCGGGAATCCTTCCAGTTTTGGTCATACGACGCGTAGGACCACGAGTCGTTCGTGGTATCGCAGGTCTCCCAGAGACCCTCGATGTTCCGCGACGGCACTTCCATGTCGCCCTTGCTCTCATAGTCGCCCAATCCATAGCCGATCCGGCTGCACAACAACGCACCCGGCTGCGTCTTCTTCACCAGTTCCGCCAATTCCATAACCAGCTCCTTGGGCATGTTACCGGGCGTGTCGAACCAGACGAAGTTCAGCGGACCATACTGCGTGCAGATTTCCTTTACCTGCTGGAAACACTTGCTGCGAAAATACTGGTCAAAGCTTGCAGCCGATCCATCGGGGTTTGTCTTGGGCCCCCCGCTGGCACCTGCGGCGGTCCAGTCCTGGTTGTGCGAGTAATAAGAGCCAAAGCCGAGCCCCGTCTCCCGGCAAGCAGCCGCGAGTTCCTTCATCGGGTCGCGCGCAAATGGCGTGGCGTCCACAATGTTAAACGGATGCGCCGACTTGAACATGGCAAACCCCTCGTGATGTTTCGACGTGATGATGATCCACTTCATTCCAGCGTCCTTCGCCAGCTTCGCAATCTCGCGGGCATCGAACCCGGTCGGGTTGAATTCCTTCGCCAACCCCATGTAATCCGCGTCGGCGATCTTCATCTGCCGCTTGATCCACTCACCGATGCCGTAGAAAGTCTGGCCGCGCCACTGGCCGCCCAGATGCGAGAACAGTCCCCAGTGAATAAACATGCCATAATTCCCGTCACGAAAGAGGGCCACGCGGTCACTCTTTTCGATCCCGGCCCGGACTTTCGAATCGCCCCACATTTGGTCCATCGTCTCGTCAGCGCGAACGCCATTCACGGCGATGGATGTCACGGTCAGAAGAATGAGAATCCTGTGCTTCATGGTTTGTCGGCCGCAAGTCTAGTATCGGAAACCGCCGGAGGAAATATCTTGTCGCCACAAATGTTGTGTCTAATCTGGCAGCCATGAAACCGGCGTCCACGCCCGTAAATTTCGCACCTCCGCTGGTCCGCCATGTCATTCGCGGCACCCGCACCGCCGACGTGCCGGTTAGCGGGATCGAAGTGCTCATGCACCGTCACGTGCGCCTTAAAGAGTGGCATTTGTGCAACGCGGCTGACGCCTACTGGCGCTGTTACTGGCCCATGAGCCTCGGCGGCGAAATCATTTTCCGAAGCGAAACACACCCCCTGATTCCCGGATGGTTGTATCTGATCGCTCCCCACACTGGCTTTCACAGCCACTGCGCCCGCTCGTTTCGGAAATGGTACATCCACTTCACCCTCTCCGGCCCGCATCCTCCTTATGGACCCGGAATTATCCGCATCCGGCCAACGGGCCGGATGCGTCACCTGCTACGCCGGACTTGCCCGGTAACCACCACGGCCCATGGGTCGCAAGCCGCAGTTCCCAAAGCGCTTGCCACCATTGAATTGATCGTGCTGGCACTGGAATCCGCCCTTGAAGACAAGCGAGCCCTGGCTCCCGTCAATCAGCGGCTCGTGAACTGCATCGGTTTCATGCGCGAGCGGCTGCTGGAAAAGCTGACGCTAAAAACCCTCGCCCGATTTGCCGGAATCAGTCCCCGGAGACTGACGCAGACGTTTGTCACCGAGACCGGTTTTCCACCCAGCCGCTACCTGATCGAGTTGCGGCTCAACCACGCCATGCAATTGCTGCGCCACACCCCTGAGAGCATCGAGCAAATCGCTGAGGAATCCGGCTTTGGCAACCGCTACTACTTCACCCGCATGTTCACCAAATACCGGCAGGTTACACCCGCGTCCTTCCGAAAATTCAGGGGATAGCCCGTCAAGCGCACAACCTGACGCTTACAGTCTTCACAACCAATTCAAAGCCCTGGAGAAACGTCTGGAGCCTGTTTTTTCAGGGTGTCAGGGTTCATCCTCGGAGGGTGCCTCCGTCCATCCGCCACCCAGAGCTTTGTAAAGTTGGGCAATGGCCGTCATCAATTCCACCCGCGTGCCGACAACATCCAGTTCGGCGTTGAATTGGTATCGCTCGGCATCCAGCACATCGCTGTAGCTCGACACCCCACCCTCGTAACGGAGACGGGACAGTTCCAGGCGTCGGGTCTCCGCCACCAGGTCGGCCTGCTGGGCGGCCAGTTGCTCGCGCAGCTTGGCCACGCTCACCAGACCGTCATCCACCTCTCGAAACGCCTGCTGGATCGCCTTCTCGTAACCGGCCAAGGCGGCCTTTTGCCGCGCCTCGGCCACTTGCACGCCCGCGCTCGTCCGCCCCATGTTAAAAATAGGGCCGGCGATCTGCGGCGCGAAATTCCACGCATGCGACAACCCGGGTGCAAACAGGGTATTCAACTGGTAGCTCTGCAACCCCAACGCCGCCGTCAGGGAAATGGTGGGGAAATAGGCGGCACGAGCCGCGCCGATGTTCGCATTGGCCGCAACCAGTTCCTGCTCGGACGCGAGGATATCCGGGCGGCGAAGCAACAAGGCGGACGGCAAGCCGGCCGGAATCGCCACCGGCTGCCACTGGTCGGCCAGCGTCATCCCACGCGCAATGGGGCCGGGGTTCTTTCCAAGCAACACACTCAGGTTGTTCTCCGCAAGAGCCATGGAGCGTTCCAGACTTGCGATGGTGGATTGGGCCGTATAGACCTGCGTCTCTGCCTGGCGCACGTCGAGTTCCGAAACAATCCCCCACCCTTTCCCCTCCACTTCACTGAACTTGACGCGTGTCAAATCCAATAGCTTGACGCGCAAATCACGGGTACGGCGAGCGATGATCAACTGCTCGTCCAACCCGCGCAAGGTGAAGTAGTTGGCCGCCACGCTGGCCACCAATCCAATATAGACAGTCTTGCGGCCCTCCTCGCTGGCCAGCAACTCGGCGCGCGCAGCTTCCGTCAACCGGCGTATCCGTCCCCACACGTCGATTTCATACGACAGTAATCCCATTAATCCCCAAGTGTTCCCGGTTTGGCCGGTGTATCCCGAATGCGCGCGCGTCCAGGAACCCGAGGCGTCCAGCGCGGGAAACAGGAACGAGTGTTGATACCGGTAACCGCCCATCGCCTCTTCAATCCGCGCCGCCGCGATCCGAAGATCCTTGTTGTTGGCCACAGCCGTCGCAATCAGGTTGGTCAACGCGGAATCCTTGTAGCAGTCCCACCAAGCCATGTTGGCCATGGACTCTGCCGTCGGTGCGGACGTGCGCCAGCCAGCCGGCATCGGCACCACAGGTCGCTGATAGTCCGGCCCCACGGCACATCCGGCGCACACGAACAACAAAAGCACAAACAGAAGGCGAACAAGACAATTCCACCGAACGGGAAACCGCTTCCGGCCGGGTTTCTGACTCGTTGATTCTGTTCGCATGTCTATGAACTCAAATTCGATTCGGAAGAAACCTTCTCCGGAACGGGAGATGGCTTTCTGTCTCCACCACTGAACTTCTCCACGATGACGTAGAGTGCCGGGATGATAAACACGCCGCAGATCGTGGCCACGAGCAGGCCCCAGAACACTGCCGTGCCCATGACCTGACGGGAGTTCGCGCCGGAGCCGTGCGCCATCATCAGGGGCACGACACCCATGATGAAAGCAAAGGACGTCATCAAGATCGGACGAAAACGCAACTGGGCCCCCTCCAAAGCCGCATCCACCAGTGGTCGTCCTTCCGCCTTCTTCATTTTGGCAAATTCCACAATCAAGATGGCGTTCTTCGCCGCGAGACCGATCAACATGACCAAGCCAATCTGCACGAAGACGTTGTTGTCAAAACTGCGCATCCACACGCCAAAAAACGCACCCAACATGACCAGCGGCGTGCCAAGCAACACGCTCCACGGCAACGACCAGCTCTCATAAAGCGCCGCCAGCAACAAGAAAACCACCACCACCGCCAACACCAAGGTAGGCACCGAACTCGGTGCCGTCCTCTCCTGATAGGACAACCCGGTGAAGGTGTAACCCATTTCGCGCGGCAACACCTGCTTCGAAACCTCCTCCAGCGCCCGCATGGCTTGTCCGGAACTGTAGCCTGGGGAGGCCCGGCCACTGATTTCCACCGAGCGCAGCAGATTGTAGCGTGTCGTCATCTCCGTCCCGGACACTGACTTCACGGTCACGAGCGTGGAGAGCGGGATCATTTCCCCGGTGGTGGCGCTACGCACATAAAACTGCCCAATGTCCTCGGGCTTCTGCCGAAAATCCGATTCCGCCTGCACATACACGCGATAAAGCCGTCCAAAACGATTGAAATCATTGACGTTCGCGCCACCGAGCGACGCCTGGAGGGTATTGAACACCTCATGGATCGGCACGCCGAGCTTGCTGGCTTTCTCCCGGTCCACGGCGAGTTCAACCTGCGGCGAACGCGGGTCGAACACGGTAAACAAACCGGTCAACTCCGGCCGCTTGCCCGCTTCTTCAATGAACTGAAACACCTGTTTGCCCAACTCGGGCACCGAGAGCGTCCCACTGCGGTCCTGCAACACGAAACTAAACCCGCCCGCCACGCCAAACCCTGGCAGCGACGGCGGCGTGAATGGGAACGCAATGCAATCAGGGATCGCCATCAACTCGCCACTCAACCGGTCCACAATGCCTTCCAGGCTGGTCTCTGGGGTTTTGCGTTCATCCCAATGCTTGAGCCGGATGAAGTACGATGCCGAGTTTGGCGTGTAGGTGTTGCTCAGGAAGGACATGCCGCCGATGACGTTAAACCGCTCGACACCGGACGTTTGTCGAAGGACCTCATCCACTTTCTTACAGACCTGCTTGGTACGCTCCAGCGACGATCCGTTGGGCAACTGGACGTTCACCAACAAGATGCCTTGATCTTCTTCCGGCACAAAACCGGACGGGATGATTTTGGCAAACCGGCCCGCTCCCGCGGCGACCACGCCCATCACCAGCAGGCTTAAAAGGGCTTTGCGCACCAGCATGCCGGCGATGCGCAGGTACCCCCGGGTGGTGGCATCAAAAACATCGTTAAACCTCCCGAAGAACCATCCCATCAAACCCCGGCTGGGAGCATGAGGCTTGAGCAGCAATGCCGAGAGGGCTGGACTGAGCGAGAGCGCATTGAAGGCCGAGATCAGCACGGAAATGGCAATGGTGAGCGCGAATTGCTTGTAAAGCTGGCCCACCAGCCCACCCAGGAAGGCCACAGGAATAAACACCGATGACAAAATGAGCGTCATGCCGACCACTGGGCCGGAGACCTCCTTCATGGCTTGGATCGTCGCGTCTTTGGGCGACAGGCCGTGTTCGATGTGGTGCATCACGGCTTCCACCACCACAATGGCGTCGTCCACCACGATGCCAATGGCCAGCACCATGCCAAACAGCGAGAGCGTGTTGACCGAAAACCCGAGTATCGGGAACACGGCAAACGTGCCCAACAGCGACACCGGTACCGTCAGCAGCGGAACAATCGTGGCCCGGAAACTCTGCAGAAAAACAAACACCACCAACACCACCAGAATCACGGCTTCAAACAGCGTGTGGACAATGCCCTTGATGGATTCCTGCACGGCTGGCGTCGTGTCGTAGCTGATCGCGTAATCCACGTCCTCCGGAAAGAACTTCTTCACCTCCTCGAGGGTGGAATAAACACCCTCCGCGCTCTCGATCTGGTTCGCCCCGGGCAACAGGTAGATGAGCAACACGCCAGCGGGCTTGCCGTTTAACGCGCCGAAGGACTTGTAAAATTCACCCCCAAGTTCCACACGCGCCACGTCCTTGACCCGAACCTGACGGCCATCGTCGGTCGCCCGCACCAGGATCTCCGCAAACTCCTCGGGCTGGCTGAACCGGCCGGGGGCACGAATGGTGTAGGTAAATTGCTGGTCGGGCTTGGACGGTGCCGATCCCACCTGTCCCGCCGGGGCCTGAATATTCTGTTGCCGGATCGCCTCGATCACGTCGCCCGGAGTCATCTGGAGCTTGGCCAGCTTGTCAGGCTTCAGCCAGACGCGCATGCCATACTCCGCACCGCCGGCAAGTTCCACCTGCGACACTCCCTTCACGCGGAGCAGCGCATCTTTCACATTCAAAACCGCATAGTTGTTCAGAAACAAATCGTTATAGGTGCCCTTGGGCGAATAGAGCGACACCACCATCAACATGGAGGGATTCACCTTTTCCACCGTCACTCCCTGCTGGATAACTTCCTGCGGAAGGCGGGACTGTGCCTGGGCGACGCGGTTCTGCGTGAGCGTATTGGCCACGTCCAGATTCATGCCCACCTGGAAAGTGACGTTCAGCGACAGGCGGCCATCGCTCGAGTTGAGCGATTTCATGTAGAGCATGTTGTCCACGCCGTTGATTTGCTGCTCAATGGGCGTGGCCACGGACTGCTCGACCACCTCGGCACTGGCTCCCAAATAGTTGGCCGTGACCTGAACGTTCGGCGGCGCAAGCTGGGGGTATTGCTCGACTGGTAGGGTCCGCAGCGTGGCCACACCGACCAGCATGATCAGGATCGAAATGACCATGGCGACGATGGGGCGGCGGATGAAGAAGCTGGCCATGGTTTACGGGGTCTTTGCAGGGTTGGTCGTCGTGATCTCAGCCATCAGATTGGTCATCGTGAGAGCCAGCGGCACGCCGTTTTGCATTTTTTGAACACCTTCCACCACCACCTTGTCGCCGGGTTTGAGGCCATCCCTGACCACGTAGAACGTCCCGATGCGCGGGCCGAGGACGATCTTGCGGATTTTCAGGCGGGCGGCCGCCCGGAGGAAGAACCGGTACCGCGCCTCCCGGGCGGCCTCTTCGGTCGACTCTTTCCGTTCCCGCGCCCGTTTTGTCACGTCGGCGCGCCCGACGATCGCGGGGATCCCGAGCTGCGCGGCGAGATTCTTCACCCAGAGGGCGTCGCGCCGGGAGGCGAGGCCCCGCAGGCCGTGATCGAGATGAGCCACGGTCAGATCGAGGCGAAGATCGGAGGCCAGGGAATGAAGGAGGTTGAGCAGCGCCA
>CAZAAF010000023.1:0-5104 GCA_964482575.1 uncultured Verrucomicrobiota bacterium
ACGATTCAGGAAATCCATGCCCACGTGGCCGCCGATGGGCGCGATGGCCAGGGTTTTGCCACCCAGCGAATGCACGACGCGGGAGACATTGATGCCTTTACCGCCTGCTTCACGGCTCCGGGAGACAACCCGGTTTACGTCGTCCCGCATCAGCCGGCGCACCTCGACTTCCACGTCAATGCATGGGTTTAATGTCAGTGTCAGGATCATGATCGTTCCAGTTTGCGCGCCCGCAGGGCGCAGACACGTTGTACGATGCGCCGGGCCAACGTCCGCTTGGTCGCGCGCCGCGGCCGTTCCAAGGTGCCGTCGCGGTGGATGAGAAGGATCTCATTATGGTCGGAGCCGAAGCCCGTCCCGGGCCGGCTCACGTCATTCGCCACGATCATATCGAAATTCTTGCGTTCCATCTTCCCTCGGGCATTGGCCAGGACGTGTTGCGTTTCCGCGGCAAAGCCCGCCAGCACCTGTCCGGGACGAAGGGATTGTCCAACCGTGGCTGCAATATCCACCGTTGGTTTCAAGGTCAACACCAGCTTTGCCCTTCGCCTCCCGCCGACCTCCTTCTTCATCTTCTGCCGCGCCCGGCTCAGGGGCGCCCAGTCGGCCACCGCGGCGGATAGAATAATGATTTCCGCCGATTTGGCACGCCGAAAAACTTCGCGGGCCATCTCGGCGGCGGTCTCGACGCAGACCCGCGTCACGCCCCTCGGCGCGGCCAGCGCCACCGGCCCGCTGATGAGCGTCACGTCCGCCCCCGCCTCGCGCGCGGCCTGTGCCAGTGCGTAGCCCATCTTGCCGGAGGACGGGTTGGAGAGGAACCGCACCGGATCGAGCCACTCGCGTGTGGGCCCGGCCGTGATGAGGAAGCGAAGTCGGTTCGGTGTTGGCATGTTCTGGCTTGTGCCGGGAGGCTCAACACGACGACGCAGAGGATTCCGGCCGGGCGCGTCCCGGCGTTCTCAGCGTCTTTGCGTCAAACCATCCGCTCCGTCATTTTCGTTTCCTGTCGTGTTTCAACAGCCGCTCGATCTCGGCGGTAATGCCGTCCACGTTCCAGAGACGGCCCAGCCCCTCGTAGCCGCACGCCAGCAATCCGGCTTCCGGCCCGATGAACTTCGCCCCGCGCTGTTTCAGTGTCGCCACGTTCTGTTGCGTGGCCGGGTGCAGCCACATCTTGCCGTTCATCGCCGGCGCGATCAGCAGCGGCGCCGGGCAGGCCAGCGCGATCGAACTGAGCGCGTCGTCGGCAAGCCCCAATGCCAGCTTTGCGATGACGTTGGCCGTGGCCGGCGCCACCACCAGCAGGTCCGCCGCATCGGCCAGCGAGACGTGCTGTGGCTTCCAGTCGGCCGGCTCCGTAAACAAATTGAGCGTGACCGGATTGCGGGACAACGTGGCGAACGTCAACGGCGTCACCAGTTCCGTCGCCTCGCGCGTCATGATGACATGCACGGCATGGCCGGCCTTGACGAGTTTGCTGACAAGGTCGGCCGCCTTGTAGGCCGCGATGGAACCGGTCACACCGACCAGGATGGTGGCTTGGTTTCCCATGACATCGTTACTCCGTTTCAAAATCCAGCCGGAGCGACCGTTGCCGCTCGGCGTCCACGATCGCCTGCATCCGCCGATAATCCTCCTCGATCGTGCTGCTCACAATCACATAATCGTAGTCGCGCCAGCGCGCCATTTCGCGCCGGGCCTCCGCCAGCCGCCGTTGGATGGTGGTTTCCGTGTCGGTACCGCGCCGTCGCAGCCGTTGTTCGAGCAAGAGCAGCGACGGCGGCATCAGGAAAACGCTCACCAGTGCGCGCCGCAGGCGCGGGTCGGCCTTGGCCAGTTGGCAGACAATGGCGGCGCCTTGCACGTCAATGTTCAACAACGCATCGCGCCCCGCGGCCAGCAACTCTTCGACGGTTTTCTTCAGGGTCCCGTAATAGTGGCCGTGGACCTGCGCGTGTTCGAGAAACTCGCCGCGGGTCACGCGGGCCTCAAAATCGCCGCGATCCAGGAAATAGTAGTCGCGACCCTCCTGTTCGGCGCCCCGCGGCGCGCGCGTGGTGCAGGAGATCGACCGCACCACGTTCGCGTCGGTTTCCGTCAGCCGGCTGCAGAGCGTGGTCTTGCCGCCGCCCGAGGGCGACGACAGCACCAGCAATAAACCCTCCTTGGATTTCATGGACACCTACTCGATGTTCTGCACCTGCTCGCGGATTTTTTCAAGTTCCGCTTTCAGCAGCACCACGGTTTGGGTAATGGCTATGTCGTTGGATTTGGAGCCGATGGTGTTGATTTCGCGGCCCAGCTCCTGCGAAAGGAAATCCAGCGTCCGGCCCACCGGCTCGGCGGACGCCAGGCCTCCGGCGAACTGATCGAGATGGCTCGACAGCCGGGTCAACTCCTCCGTGATGTCGGCGCGATCGGCGAAGATGGCCACTTCCTTCAGCAGGCGCTCATCGTTCAGCGGCAGGTCCACGCCGGAATTCTTGATGCGCGTGTGCAATTGTTGCTGATAGCGTCTGGCCACGCCCGGGGCTTCCACGCGGATTTTGTCCACGCCCTGGCGGAGCAACCCGAGCCGCTTGTTCAGGTCGGCCGCCAGATGTTTGCCTTCGCGCTCGCGCATTTTCACCAACTGGTCAAGAGCCCGGTTCAGCGCGGTTTCCACCAGCGGACTGAGCACGCCGGCGTCGGCTTCGGCCTCGACGAGGCTGACCACGCCCGGTGCGCGCAGCAACGAATCGAGGGTGATGGAGCCGTCGATGCCCAGCTCCCGATGCAGCTTCTTGGTGGCCTGCAGGTAGGCCTTTGCAACCCCCACGTCCACCTGCACCTGGGCGCGCGGCCGGTCCGCGGACGGATGGTACCCGATGGCGACATTAAGCCGGCCGCGGGCGACGCGCGTATTGATGATGTCACGGATGCGCGGCTCCAGCTCGATCAACTCGCGCGGCAGGTTGATGGTGATGTCACTCTGCTTGCGGTTGACCGAGTTCAACTCGACCGTGATTTTCACACCGTGGCGCGAACACTCGCCGCGCCCGTAGCCAGTCATGCTTTTCATAAATAGAATGAAGCCGTGGCGTGCCGGAGTCCAGGAGTCGTGAAACGGCGAATGCGACGCTTCCGGACTCCACCGCCCCCGTACGCCATTACTCCAGTTTCAAAATCTCCGCCACCTGTTGCACGTCCTTGTCCCCGCGACCGGACAGGTTGGCCACGACGATCCGGTTTTTCTTGAGCGTCGGCGCCAGTTTCAACACATGCGCGACGGCATGCGCGCTCTCCAATGCCGGGATGATGCCTTCCTTCTCGGCGAGAAACCGGAACGCCTTCAGGGCTTCCTCGTCGGTCACGTAGGTGTATTCGGCGCGCTTCAGGTCGCGCAGCCACGAATGTTCCGGCCCGACCGCGGCGTAATCGAGTCCCGCGCTGACCGAATGCGTCAGTTCGATCTGGCCGTCGGCGTTCTGTAACACGAAGGTTCGCGCGCCTTGCAGCACGCCCAGGGAGCCGCCGGCGAACCGTGCCGCATGATCCCCCGGTCGGATGCCGCGCCCGCCGGCCTCGACGCCGATGAGTCTCACCTTCCTGTCGCCGATGAAGGGATGGAACATGCCGATGGAGTTCGAGCCTCCGCCGACGCACGCCACGATCGCATCGGGCAGGCGCTTCTCCAGGGCCAGGATCTGCCGGCGCGTCTCGCGGCCGATGCAACTCTGGAAATCACGAACCATCATCGGGTATGGATGGCTGCCGAGGGCGCTGCCGAGAATGTAGTGCGTCGAGCGGACGTTCGTGGTCCAGTCGCGCATGGCCTCGCTGATGGCTTCCTTGAGCGTGCGCTGGCCGGCGCGGACACCGACGACCTTCGAGCCGAGCAGGCGCATACGATAGACGTTGAGGGCCTGCCGAGCCATGTCCACCTCGCCCATGTAGATGACGCACTCCAGGCCGAACATGGCCGCCACCGTGGCCGTGGCCACGCCGTGCTGGCCCGCGCCGGTCTCGGCGATGATCCGCTTCTTGCCGAGCCGCCGCGCCAGCAGCACCTGGCCGAGGCAGTTGTTGATCTTGTGCGCGCCGGTGTGGAGCATGTCCTCGCGCTTGAGATAAATCTTGGCGCCGCCCAGTTCGCGCGTCAGCCGCTCCGCAAAATAAAGCCGCGTCGGGCGGCCGGCGTAATCGCGCAGGTAATGGTCCAGCTCGCGGCGGAACTTGGGGTCGCGCCGTGCGCGGGCGTATTCCGCCGCCAGCTCCTGCAGCGCCGGCATCAACGTCTCCGGCACAAACATACCGCCGTAAGGCCCGAAGTGGCCTTGCAAATCCGGTTGTGATTTCAGCTTTTTCATCAATCTATTGAGTGAGGAGTGATGATGGAACGGCGTTTCTACGCATCACTCGTCTCTTATCACTCCTGGCTTTTCACTTGTTGCACAAACTCCCGTATCTTTTCGTGATCCTTTTTCCCGGGCGAAAGTTCCACGCCGCTGCTCACGTCCACACCGTCGGGCCTTGTCGCGGTCACGGCCTCGCGGACGTTTCCGGGCGTCAGGCCGCCGGACAGAATCACCGGCCGGCCGTGTTTCTTCGCCTCAGCCCCGCGGGCCCAGTCGAACGTCATCCCCGTGCCGCCGTGGGAAACCGGACTGTAGCCATCGAGTAAAACAGCGTCAACGACCGAGTAGCCGGCCAGCGGCGCCAGGCTCGCCGCATCGGCGACGCGGAAACCCTTCCAGATTTTCGCCCGTCCTTTCCATCGCGCGCAGAACTCGGGCGTCTCCTCACCGTGCAGTTGCAGCGTGTCCAATGCCCCGGACGCCAGCAATCGTTCCACATCCTCCGGCGATGGATTCACCAGCACGGCCACGCGCCGGACAGGGCGCGGCACCTGTTGTGTGATGCGCACCACCGTCTCCAACGTCACAAACCGCTTGCTGTGGGGCCACAGCACAAAGCCGAGCGCATCCGCGCCGGCCTTCACCGCCGCCCGCGCATCGTCCTCGTTGGTAATGCCGCAGATTTTGACAAGCATAGTGGCCGCGTCACGCCGGGGGGGGGGGGGGGGGGTTTTTTGGGGCGGCCGCGGGGGGGCGCCGGCTGG
>CAZAAF010000023.1:5114-18225 GCA_964482575.1 uncultured Verrucomicrobiota bacterium
CCCCCCCCCCCCGGTCGGGGGTTGTTTTTTTTTTCCCCGCCCCCCGGGGCCCCCGCGACTACTTTATCAGTTCTCGCACCTTCGCCGGGATGTCGTTGCTGCGCATGAGCGACTCGCCGACCAGAATGGCATTGACGCCGCAACGGGCCAGTCGCTCCACGTCGGCGCGGGTGTGAATACCGCTCTCCGCGACAAGGAGCGTAGAGCGTGAAGCGTGAAGCGTGAAGCGTGAGGCTTCGTCATGCCCGACACTCGACGCTCCACGCTTTACGATTCGTTCCGCCAGCCGTTCTGTCGTGGCCAGGTCCACCTTGAACGTCTTCAGGTTCCGGTTGTTCACGCCGATGATGGCCGCCCCGGCGGCCTGCGCGCGGTCCAGTTCCGCCTCGTCGTGGACTTCCACCAACGCATCGAGCCGGCATTCCGCCGCCACCTGCAACAGGTGTGTCAGCACCTCCTGCTCCAAACACGCCACGATCAGCAGCACGCAGTCCGCGCCCGCCGCCACCGCCTCGTGGAATTGCAGTTCATCCACGATGAAATCCTTCCGCAACAACGGCAGCGTCACCGCCTCGCGGATGCGGCGGAGGTAATCGAGATGTCCCTGGAAAAACTTTTCATCGGTCAGCACGCTCAGGCAGGAAGCGCCCCCGCGCTCGTAGTCACGGGCAATGGTCACCGGGTCGAAGTCCGGCCGGATGACCCCCGCCGACGGCGACGCCTTTTTCACCTCGGCGATGAGCGCCACACGCCCGTCCGTCCGCCGCAGCGCCGCCGCAAAGCCACGCCGCTCGCTCCGCGCTGCCGCGAGCCGTTTCAGCTCCGTTGCGCGCGGTCGCAGCGCCGCGACCTCGATTCGTTTTTGGGCGACGATGGTGTCGAGGATGTTCATTCTCCGGTCCGCCAGCAACGGTTATTCGAGATCCTTCGCCTGCATCCGCTTGGTTGGGCAGCCCGCCTTCAGCCAGGTGGTGACGAACGGGTCGAGATTGCCGTCCATGACGCCCTGGATGTCGCTGGTTTCACAGCCGGTGCGGAGATCCTTGATCATCCGGTAGGGCTGGAAGACGTAGGAGCGGATTTGCTGGCCCCAGGCGATCTCGCCTTTTTCGCCGTAGAACTTTTCCATCGCGGCGCGCTTCTCGTCCATCATCTTTTCATACAGCCGCGAGCGCAACACCTTCATCGCCGTCTCGCGGTTCTGGTGCTGGCTGCGCTGGGCCTGGCATTCGACGATGATGCCGGAGGGCATGTGGGTGATGCGAACCGCCGTCTCAACCTTGTTCACATTCTGGCCGCCTTTGCCGCCGGAGCGGTAGGTGTCCACCTTGAGGTCGGAGGGATTGATCTCGATCTCGACGTCGGTGTCCTCGATTTCGGCGATGACATCCACACTCGCAAAGCTGGTGTGGCGGCGGGCGTTGGAGTCGAACGGCGAGATGCGCACGAGGCGGTGGACGCCGCGTTCGCATTTCATGTAGCCGTAGGCGTAGTCGCCGGTGACGAGCAGCGTGGCGCTCTTGATGCCGGCGGTCTCGCCCTGGAGAATATCGAGCAACTCGGTCTTGAAGCCGCGGGTCTCGGCGTACCGTTGATACATGCGCAACAGCATGTTGGCCCAATCGCAGCTCTCCGTGCCGCCCGCGCCGGCGTGGATGGAGATGATGGCGTTGTTGCGGTCGTGCGGCAGGCCGAGCAGCGCCTGCAGTTCCAGCGCATCGAGGTCGGATTGGAGGACGGCGGCTTCCTTGTCGAGATCCTTGAGGGCCTGAGTGCGCTGGGCCTCGTCGGTCTCCGAGGCCACCAGTTCCGCCATCAGCTGGGCACTTTCGAGTTTCTTGAGTGCGTCGGCCAGGAGATCCACGCGCCGGCGCAGCGAGGCGGCTTCGTTATGGACTTCGCGGGCCTTGTCCTTGTTGTTCCAGAAGGCCGGATCGGCCATCTGGCCCTCCAGCACCGTCAGACGTTTTTGGCAGGTGTCGAGGTCAAAGAAACCTCCTCAGATGAGCGAGCCGCTCCTCTTGCGCCTTGATGCGATTAATGATGTCTTCGAGCATAACGAACAAGAATCTCTCCCAACGCCCACACCAGCGTCAAGCCGATGCAGGCGAAGGCGAACACGTCACCATAGCGCACGTAAAAAGTCAACGGTCGCCCCGCCCCCGCCGGCGGCACCGGAATCGTCAGCGTCTTCCAACCGGTGACGAAGATGTCGTCGTTCGGCCCGCCATGAATGTAGTCCACGATACGCCCGAGCGTATCGATGTAGCCGCTGAGGCCATTGTTGGCGCAACGGATCATCGGCGTGCGCGTCTCGATGGCGCGGAAGACGGCGCAGGCCGCGTGCTGGTAGGCGCCGGCGGATTCCTTGAACCAGCCGTCGTTGGTGACGTTCACCAGCAGCGTGGCGCCGCGCCGGACGAAATTCCGCGACAGATAGGCGAACGTGTCCTCGAAGCAGATGAGCGGCGCCATGTCCACCCGCGGGATACCCTCGGGTGTGGATCTGAGATGCTGCAGTGTGTATTCCTCGCCCGCATCGAAACTGCCGGGGATCGGCGTCACATATTTCATGAACGGCAGCCACCGTTCCAGCGGCACGTATTCACCGAACGGAACGAGCTGCATCTTCCAATACGGCTTCTGGATATAGAGGCTGGGCTGGACAAGGAAGGCGGCGTTGTAGGCACGCGCGGTTTTCGGGTTTTCCCAGCCGTCCAGGTCCATCGAGCCGGTCAGCAGATAACCGCCGGTGCGCGTGAGGACGTTGCTGATGGTCTGGAAACACTCCTTGTCCCACCGGAAATACTCCGGTGTCGCCGTTTCGGGCCAGAGGATGAGCTGTGGTTTCGATACCGCGACCGCCGCCTCGGTCAGCTCGCGGAGCTTGGTGCGCGTCAGCCCGGCCAGGGCCTTGTCCTCCTTCACTTCCTGCGGGAGGTTCGGCTGGATCAAGGTGACCGTCAGCGGTTCGCCGCCGGGCTGATGGCGCATGACCGCCCGCATGCCGTACTGCCAGCTCAACAGCATCAGTCCCACGGCCACAAACAGCTCGAAGTGCGGGCGGCGGCCGTACCCGCGGTCGCGGCAGAACTTCTCGATGGTCAGCACGAGGCCGAGGTTGAACATGCACAGCACGAACGAAATGCCATATACCCCCGTGATGTCCGCGATCTGCGCGAGGCCCATCGCGGCGCCGGTATTGGCATGCTGGCTGTCGCCCAGCTTGTTCCAGGGAAAACCGGTGATGACCCATCCGCGCAGCCATTCCTGCGCCACCCAGGCTGCCGAGAGCAGCCCCATGATCGCCAGGTTCGCAGCCGTGTTGCCGGAAGGGAATCGCCGCGTCGCCGCGGCGGCCGCCGCGCCCCACAAGCCGAAGTAGATGGCCAGATAGGCCGCCAGCAGTGCCACCACGGCCTGTCCCCACAACCAGGACAACGCGGCCATGAACTGCTCCATCTCCGGCCAGCCGGCGGCGGTGACATGCCATATCCAGTTGAAGACGAGGAAGAAAAACACGAAACCGGAGAGCCAGCCGAACCGGAAACCCTCGCGCGGGGAACGGTCGCGCACCGCATAGAAGAGCGGGATGAGCGCGAACCACGTGACAAAGCCGAAATCAAACTTCGGGTACGCCGTCACCAGCAGCGCGCCTGTCACGATGGCCATGAACCGTGGCAGGGCGAGATCCGGGCGCGTGATGGATTGCCAGAGATAGCGGACGATGGCTTTCATTCCATGCCAGACCGGCGACGGACACGGTCGGATCCCGTTTTCAAGACGGTCCCAGGCCCGATGCCGCGCATTTCCAAACGAGTCATCACTTTCCGCGAAGCCTTGTCGGAATCAGCAGCCATAAGAAGGCCTGCGTGGCTGCGACACCCGTCAATTCCCGCAGCACTTCTTGAATTTCTTGCCGCTGCCGCAGGGGCAGGGCTCGTTCGGGCCGACCTTGCGCGCGTCCCGGCGCACGGGACGGGCGACATTGGCAATCGCTTCCTCGACGGCATCGGTGCGCACAGCCTGGGCCGACCGGTTTTGCGAAGGCGCGGGCGCCGCCGGCGCGCCGAACGCCGCGGATTGGGCGTGCAACAGTTGTTTCGGCAACGCAGCCAGGAATCTCTCGAACGCCGCGAGCGTGGTCGAGGAGCGGAAAGTGTTGTTGGCGATCTCCGTCTTCACCTGAAGCTGCATTTCCTCGAACAGCTTGAAGGCCTCGCCCTTGTATTCCACCAGCGGGTCCCGCTGGCCGTAGGCGCGCAGGCCGATGCCCGTGCGGAGGGCGTCCATGTTGTAGAGATGCTCCTGCCAAAGACGATCGATCGCGTTCAGGATGACATAGCGCTCGAGCGACTTCAGGCCGGCCGGGTCTTCGTTCGCCTCTTTCGCGGCATAGGCGCTCTTGACGCGCTCCATGAGAAACTCCGCCATGTGCCCGGCGGCTTCACTCTTGTCCTTGTCGCCGGCAGCCTGCTGCAGCACGGGGTCCACCTGCTGCCGCCGCAGGCCGAGCGGGAAGGTGAGGTTGGCCCAGTTGATGAGCCCGATCACATCCCATTCCTCGGGCGATTTGTCGCCCGGCAGATAGGTCTGGGTGCGATCTGCGATGACCTCCTCGATGACTTCGAAGATCATCTGGCGCGGGTTCTCGGTGCGCAACACCTCGTTGCGGAAACCGTAGATGACCTCGCGCTGCTTGTTCATCACGTCGTCGTATTCGAGCGTCCGCTTGCGGATGGAGTAGTTGTGCTGCTCGACGCGCTTCTGGGCCGTCTCGATGGAGCGGTTCAACAGGCGCGACTCCAGCGGCTCGCCCTCCTTCATGCCGACCTTCTCCATGATGTTGGCGATGCGGCCGCTGCCGAACAGGCGCATGAGGTCGTCCTCGAGCGAGACGTAGAACCGGCTGCTGCCGGGGTCGCCCTGGCGCGCGCAACGGCCGCGGAGCTGCCGGTCAATGCGCCGGGCCTCGTGCCGTTCCGTGCCGATGACGTGCAAACCGCCCAGGCCCGCCACGCCCTCGCCCAGTTTGATGTCGGTGCCGCGGCCGGCCATGTTGGTGGCGATGGTGCAGGCCGCGCGCTGGCCGGCGCGGGCGATGATTTCGGCCTCCATCTGGTGGTACTTGGCGTTGAGGACGTTGTGGACGACGCCGGTGCGCTTGAGCATGCGCGAGAGCAGCTCGCTCGCCTCGACGCTCACCGTGCCGACCAGCACGGGCCGGCCCTTCTTGTGCTCCGCCTCGATCTCCGCGACGATGGCGTTGTATTTCTCGCGGCGCGTCTTATAGACGATGTCGTTGTGGTCATCGCGGGCACACGGCTTGTTCGTCGGGACGATGATGCAATCGAGTTTGTAAATGTCGTGTAACTCGGCCGCCTCGGTATCGGCGGTGCCGGTCATGCCGCCAAGTTTGTCGTACAGGCGGAAATAATTCTGGATCGTGATGGTCGCGAGCGTCTGGTTCTCCTGCTCGACCGAGACGTTTTCCTTCGCCTCGACCGCCTGGTGCAACCCGTCGCTCCAGCGCCGGCCCGGCATGAGGCGGCCGGTGAACTCGTCCACGATGATGACCTTGCCCTCCTGCACGACATATTCGACGTCCTTTTCATAGACGCAGAACGCCCGCAGCAACTGGCTGATGGCGTGCATGCGCTGGCTCTTCTCGTCGAACGCGCGTTGCACCGCCGTCTTCTGCTTCTCGCGCTCCTCTTTCGACAGCGCCGCGTTCAGGTCCAGGTCGTGGAAAACATTGACGAGGTCCGGCAGCACGAAGGACTCCGGGTCCTTGCTCAAATACTCGCGGCCCTTCGCCGTCAGGTCGGCCTCGTTGCCCTTTTCGTCAATGGCGAAGAACAACTCTTCCTTGAGCCGGTGCAATTCCTCTTTCTTCGTGTCGGCGTGCAGCTCCAGCTCGGTCTTGTCCACCAGCTTGCGCATGTCCGGGTTTTCCATCAGGTGCGCGAGCTGCTTGTTGGTCGGCATGCCCTGCTTGACCTTCCAAAGGATCCGACCCGCCTGGCCCATCGCGCTGTTGTTTTCACCGGAGGAATCCTTGGTCTTGGGCGCCTTGGCGGCTTCGAGGATCTGCTGCGCCTCGCCAACGAGCCGGTTGCAGAGCAGCGTCTGCGACCGCACGAGGTCAGCCACCTGCGGCCGGTACTGCTGGTAAATCTGGATGTTCGACGACGCAACGGCCGGGCCGCTGATGATCAACGGCGTGCGCGCCTCGTCGATGAGGATCGAGTCCACCTCGTCCACGATGGCGAAGAAATGACCGCGCTGCACCTGGTCCTCCAGCGACGTCGCCATGCCGTTGTCGCGGAGATAATCGAAGCCGAATTCCGAGTTCGTGCCGTAGGTGATGTCGCACTGATACTGCTGGCGGCGCAGGGGCGGCGGCTGGTCGTGCTGGATGCAGCCCACCGTCAGGCCAAGATACTTGTAAACCGCGCCCATCCACTCACTGTCGCGCGCGGCGAGGTAGTCATTGACTGTGACCAGATGCGCGCCTTTGCCGGTGAGCGCGTTGAGATAGAGCGGCATGGTCGCCACGAGCGTCTTGCCTTCGCCGGTGGCCATTTCCGAGATGCGCCCGGCATGGAGCGTCATGCCGCCGATGAGCTGCACGTCGAACGGCACCATGTCCCACTTGATCGGATGGCCGCGGACGATGATTTCCGAGCCGCAGAGCCGGCGGCAGGCATTCTTCACCGCCGCGAACGCCTCGGGCAGCAGCTCGTTGAGGACGGCCTGCTCGAGCTGGTGCGCCTTGCGATACACCGGCTTCGCCTCGTCGCTGCGCAGGTCGGCCTGCAACTGCCGCGCCTCCGCCAGCAGCGCATGGATGCCGCGCTTCTGCCGCTCCGTCTCGATCCGTTCCCTGAACTCCACGGTCTTGGCGCGAAGCTGGTCGTCGGAAAGCGACTGGTACTGCTTCTCGACCTCGTTGATGCGGTGCACCACCGGCCAGAGCCGCTTCGTCTCGCGCTGGTTTTTATCACCGAAAATCTTTTTTAGAATCCACTGGACCATAATGTCCTAAAGGTATGCCACGCCCTTTGTGGGCGCGGCGGAAACGTCTTACTTACTCCCTGGATGTTGCAGCGGCAAGTGCTGTTTACAGAGCGGACACGTGGCGGGATCGAAAGTCTCCACGTCCAGCCGGCCGAGCGATTGCATCGGCACGCCCAAATCCACCTTCCCGCCGCTGCGGTCCACCACGACGCCCACGCCGACCGTACGGCCCTGGTGGGTCCTCACAATGTCGAGCGTCTCCTGGACGCGGCCGCCCTTGGTGATGACGTCCTCGACCACGAGGATGCGCTCGCCGTTGGCGATCTTGAAACCGCGCCGCAGCGCCAGCTTGCCCTCCTCTTTTTCGACGAAAATGAACCGTTTCCGAAGCTGGCGCGCCACCTCCTGGCCGATGACCAGGCCGCCCATGGCCGGCGCGATCACCGTGTCCACCCAGCCGCTCCACCAGCGGCATCTGTTGGAGCAACAGCGCGCACTGGAAATACTGCCCGCTGTGCAGCCCGCTGCGCAGCAGAAAATGGCCGTCCAGCAAGGCGCCCGTCTCCCGGAACGCCTGCAACAATTCTTGGTTTGTCATGATTCGAGATTTCGTATCTGATACCGCGCCATTGGTCAACAAAGTAGCCACGCCCGCAAAAAGCGCGGCACGACTGTATTAGGCAGCTTTTATGAATTCATTACAACTGTGGAATCGGTATCAGAAGTACCTTTACAACAACGACGCGCTCGGCCTGCGGCTCGACATCAGCCGCATGAACTTCACCGAGGGGTTCCTGAAGAAGATGGAACCGCTCACCCAGAAGGCCTTTGAGGCCATGGATGCGCTCGAAGCCGGCGCCATCGCCAATCCCGACGAAAACCGCATGGTGGGCCACTACTGGCTCCGCGCCCCGCAGCTCGCGCCGAAGCCGGAACTCCGCCAGGAGATCGAGGAAACGCTCGCGAAGATCAAGCAGTTCGCCGCCGGCATCCACGCCGGAGGGCAGTTCAAGAACCTGCTGGTCATCGGCATCGGCGGCAGCGCGCTCGGCCCGCAGTTCGTTGCCAGCGCCCTCACCACGCCCGCCGACAAGATGCGGCCGTTTTTCTTCGACAACACCGACCCCGACGGCATGGAGCGCACGCTGGCGCAGCTCGACCTGTCCAGAACGCTCGCCATCGTCATCTCCAAGAGTGGCGGCACGCCCGAGACGCGCAACGGCATGCTCGTGGCCGCCGACGCCTACCAGCGCGCCGGACTGGATTTCGCCAGGCACGCCGTCGCCATCACCATGGCCGGCAGCTCGCTCGACAAACAGTCGCAGTCGTGGCTGGCGCAATTCCCGATGTGGGACTGGGTTGGCGGACGCACCAGCGAGACAAGCGCCGTGGGCCTGCTGCCCGCCGCGTTGCAAGGCCTCGATATTGACGGTCTGCTCAAGGGCGCGGGTCTAATGGACGAGGCCACGCGCGTGAAGGATTACCGCAAGAACCCCGCCATGCTGCTGGCGCTGATGTGGTTCAAGGCTGGCCGTGGCAAGGGCAAGAAGGACATGGTCATCCTGCCTTACAAGGACCGGTTGGAGCTTTTCAGCCGCTACCTCCAGCAGCTCATCATGGAGTCCATCGGCAAGGAGCTGGACCTCGAAAAGCGGAAGGTCAACCAGGGCATTGCGGTGTATGGCAACAAAGGCTCCACCGACCAGCATGCCTACGTCCAGCAACTCCGTGAGGGCGTGAACAACTTCTTCGTCACCTTCATCGAGGTGTTGAAGGACGGCGGCAATCCCCTTGAGGTCGAGCCGGACGCCACCAGCGGTGATTTCCTGAGCGGCTTCTTCCTCGGCACGCGCCGCGCGCTCTATGAGAACGGCCGCGAGAGCATCACCCTCACCATCCGCCACGTCTGCCCCGGCTCCGTGGGCAAGCTGATCGCCCTCTACGAACGCGCCGTCGGTTTCTACGCCACGCTCGTCGGCATCAATGCCTACCACCAGCCGGGCGTCCAGGCGGGCAAGAAGGCCGCCGACGTCGTGCTGCAACTCCAGCGCGCCATCCTCGGCCACCTGCGGCAGAACCGCGGCAAAGCCTTCAGCGCCAGGGCCATCGCCAGGGCCATCGGCAACGTCGATGAAGTCGAGACCGTCTTCAGGATTTGCGAACACCTCGCCGCCAATGGACGCGGGGTGAACCGGCAAGCCGGCGAGACGGTGGGCGGAGCGGGATATTCAGCAGCCTGATCGTCTTCACCCTTGATCCATGCCGTATTGGATGCGCGGCCCGTATGCACAAGCGGGCTGCGCATCGTTGTTTCTCCCCTGTTTGCCGATGGAGCATCGAAGTGTGCAGAAATGCCTTTGCCTGACCGTTGTTGCATGATAAATACCCTGCGAGGTGCGCGATAGCCGAAGGCATGACATGAAAAACGCCATTCTGATTCCATCACTCCTTGCTCTCCTGTTCACGCCCTTCGTGACGTATGCCGCCGCGCCGCCGGAGTACCGGATGCTGTGGCAGGACCCGTTCGACGGCGACAAGATTGACGACACCAAATGGACGGCCGTGGTCGGGCCGCGCAAGGGCGGGCAAAATGTCGCCGACGCCGTGAAGGTGAAGGACGGGGTGCTGACCATCACCACTTACACCAAGGATGGCAAGCACTGCACGGGGTTCCTGACAACAAAAGGCAAGTTCGAGACCGCCTACGGCTACTTCGAGGCCGCCATCCGGTTCCACACCACGCCCGGGGAGTGGGGCGCGTTCTGGGTGCAGTCGCCCACGATGGGCAACCCGGTGGGCGATCCGGCGAAGGCCGGCACGGAGATCGACGTCGTCGAGCACCGCGCCAGCGACAACAAGGGCAACGACATCAGCGGCATGTTCGTCATCAACCTTCACTGGGACGGTTACGGCAAGGACCACAAGACCTGCGGCACGAAGATCACGCCCACCTCCGTCGCCAAGCCGTTGCCGGGGGAATGGCACCACTACGGGCTGAAATGGACCCCGGAAAAATACACGTTCTACTACGACGGCAGGGAACAATGGAGCACCACCAACGCCGTGTCCCATCGCAGCCAGTACATCCTGCTCACGTGTGAGATCAAGGACAAGGGCTGGGCCGGCGATTGTCCCGCCGAGGGCTACGGGACGCTGGAGAACAGCAAGACGACGATGGAAGTGGACTGGGTTCGCGTCTGGCAGATTCCACCGCAGCCGTGAACGTGGGACGGGCGTCCCGCCTTTCATCAAAAGCCTACGCCACCGTCACCTTGTCGCCCACCTTCGCGTGGAAGCTCTTCGCGGCGCTGCCCTGGTTGACGCACAGTTCGACGAAGTTGCTCGAACCGATGACGGCGATGGGTTTGCCGGGGGAAACTTCGGCGTAGAAACGTCCAAACTTGCGAATGATGCCGTTCCAGGAGGAACCGATGCGGAAGGTCTTCGGCTCGCCCCCGAGTTGTTCGAGATGGCGGGCGGCGATGTTGGTGATGAGATTGCCGAAGCGGTCCACAAACATCACCCGGCCCTCCAGTCCCTTCCTCGTCATCTTCGGTTCGGCGAGGTCCAGCCGTGTGATGGTGTCGATGACCGGGCCGACTTCATGGAATGCGACGCCCCGGGCCAGATGCGCGGCCACGGGCGCGAAGATGTCGCGCCCATGGAAGGTGCGGCTGACGGGCCGGTTGAACAGCCGTTCGTTTTCGACCGAGCGGCACTGCAGCGCGGTGCGGTCGTCCATCGCGGCAAGGGCCAGCGTCAGCACGCCGTTGTCCGGGGCGAGAAAGAAATAATCCAGCGATTTCACCGCAATGGCGCGGCGCGGCGAGCCCACGCCGGGATCCACGACGGCGACATGGACGGTGTCGCGCGGGAAGTTGCGAAAACACTGCGCGAGCACGAAAGCGCCCGTCAGGATGTCCTGCCCGGCGATCTCATGCGTCACGTCCACGACGTGCGCGTCCGGCGCGATGCCGGCGATGACGCCTTTCATCGCGGCGGCAAACCAGCCGTTCGTGCCAAAATCCGTGGTCAGCGTGATGACAGCCATGTGCGTTTCCGTTTCATCCGGTGCGGACAGGAGCATCTTGGGCCGTTTGGCGCACCCCGTCAAGACGCCGCCCGCGAACATCGTGTGACACCAAGGTGTCATCGCCCGGGACCGTTCTAGACTTGCAAGCCGCGCGATGATGAAGCAAGTTTGCGCACTGTCGAGTTCTTGGTGTGGATGATGGGTCGATGAACGAAGTGCCCGGGAAAACAGAACAGGCCACGCGGCGGCAGTTTTTGCGCCGGAGTGTGGGTGGAGTGTCGTTGTTCGGCTTGGGGAACGCGACCGGATTGCTGGGATTCCCGGCACAGGCGGAGCCCCCCGGCGCAACGGGCGGTCGCGGCAGCGGGCGCACCCTCGGCCAGGAATACACCTACGACGTCTCCAAGTTTTTCAAGACCGACCCCAAACTGATCCACTATGACGAGGCGATGAAAATCGCCACCGGGCTGGGCGAACTTCGTGCCCTGGCCATCGGCCCGGAGGACCGCGTCCTGGCGGCGGGCGACACGGCCATCCAGATTTTCAACAAGACCGGCGAACCCGCGGGCGGGTTCAAGCTGGGCGACCGGCCCCGCTGTCTGGCGGCGGCCCGCGGCAGCGTGTTTGTCGGCATGCAGGACCACGTGGAGGTTTTCGACGCCTCCGGCGCGCGGCAGGCGCGTTGGGACGGTGCGGGCGGCGACGCGTTGCTGACGTCGCTGGCAGTGACGGAGAAGGACGTGTTCGTCGCCGATGCCGGCAACCGCGTGGTACTGCGCTACGATCTCAACGGCAGGCTGGTGGCGCGCCTCGGGAAGAAGAATCCCGACAAGCACATCCCCGGTTTCATCATTCCCAGCCCGTTCTTCGACCTTCGCGTCGGTGCGGACGGCCTGCTGTGGGTGGTGAATCCCGGCCGGCACCGGCTCGAAGCGTACACGTTGGACGGCGACCTGCAGAGTTACTGGGGCGAGGAAAGCCTCGGCGTCAAGGGCTTCTGCGGTTGCTGCAACCCGATCCATTTTGCGCGGCTCCCCGACGGCCGGTTTGTCACCAGCGAGAAGGGATTGCCGCGCGTGAAGGTTTACTCCGCCAAGGGCGAATTCGAGGGCGTTGTCGCGGGACCGGAACTCTTCCCGAACCAGACGGCCAACCCGAATTCAACGGCCGTGCATGGCGTTTGCATGGACCTGGCGGTGGACTCGGCAGGCCGCGTCCTGCTGGCGGACGCCTCCACGCGCGACGTGCGGGTGTTCACACACAAGAAATGAAGCGGTTTCTCGATCAAATCCACAACCGGCGCGAGTTTCTGCGCAGCGGCGTGCGCTATGCGTTGCTGAGTGCGCTCGCGGCGGTGGCTGGCGTGCTGGCCACGCGACGACCCGCGCCCTCGCAGGCCGCCTGCCCGCAAATCACCCTCTGCCGCGGCTGCGCGTCGTTGCCGGCGTGCCGCCTGCCGCAGGCGATGGACGTCAAGGCCGCCCAACGATCATGACGACGCCGACGCCAGTCCATTCCTCGCGACGCCAGATGCTCAACGGAGCGATGCGGGGTGCGTTCCTGTTCCTGCTCGGCGCGGCGACGACGCTGTTGTTCCGCCGCAGCCAGCCGAAGCGGACGGTGTGGCAACTCGATCCCTACAAGTGCATCCAGTGCAACCGCTGCGCCACGGAATGCGTGTTGCAGCCCTCGGCGGTGAAGTGCGTGCAGGTCTATCCGATGTGCGGCTACTGCAAGCTTTGCACCGGCTATTTCGAGCCCGAGCCGGTCAGCCTCGACACCGGCGCGGAAAACCAGCTTTGTCCGACCGGCGCGATCAAGCGGCGCGCGCTGGAGGATCCCTATTACGAGTACACCATCGACGAGCCGCGGTGCATCGGTTGTGCGAAATGCGTGAAGGGCTGTGTGCTGTTCGGCAACGGCTCGTTCTTCCTCCAGGTGCGGCACGACCGCTGTGTGAATTGCGACGAATGCACCATCGCCATCGCCTGCCCCGCACAGGCGTTCCAGCGCGTACCGGCGGACAAGCCCTACCTGATGAAGGACCGGGAGCATCAG
>CAZAAF010000024.1:0-18102 GCA_964482575.1 uncultured Verrucomicrobiota bacterium
GTCTTTTGGCAGGATCGTTGGCGAAAGAAAACGTTTACGCCCGTTCATGACGGCTACGCTGCCAATGTCGCTCAGCTTCGGTTTCACCCACAGGCCGTCCTCGCGCTTTTGCATTTCCATGCCCCAGCCAAGCGCATCGGTTGTCTTATCCGGGTCGTAGGAAAAATGCTCGTCGTCCATCAGCAAGCCCGCGAACGTCGGTGACTGTGCGGCGCGATTGAACGCGGCGATGATGGCGTCGTGCGCGGCGGCGTCAAACACCTGGATATAAGTCTTGCCATCGCCTTCCCATACGATCGGGAACTCGCCCTTGGGCGCGAAGTGGTAAAATCCGTCTTCGGGCAGGATGAACTTCGTACCCTGTCCGATGGGTATCGCTGGCCCGGCAATGGCGCGGTTTCCAAAAATGGATTCGAGATTTGGGTGTTGAGTATTCATATGGGTTTCATGGTTGACATGGAATGGTTCCGAGAGGATATTTCGCGCGGCTCCCGCAACCGCTCGGGTACGCATAAAAATGTAGGACCCGAGTGCATAGGGCTGATGGAACTGTTGAACTTCCTCGGCATCATCGGGAGCCTTTCTTTTTGGCCTCGTCAAACCCGGTGAGTAACCATGTTTCTTTTCCTCCTTGGCGCTGCAGCGCCAGCACAGCGCGATAACCGGAATAGGTGATATTGCGTTTCGTGTTGGATTCGTAAAGGGGACCCACTTTGCCATGCGCAATCACGAGCGGCATTTTGCGCGCCTCCTCAACACTGTGGCCCTTGACGATATGGGCAATGCCTCCCTGCTCGTTTCCCCAACGGAAAGAAATAAATCCGACTTCCTTCCGGTGCATCGCCTGGGGAATGTCCTGGTGCGTCGCCAGCACGTGATCCATGGACTTCATGCCATGCGCGTAGTTTTCCTTGGCGCTCGCAAAAGGAAGTTTATCAGTACCACCACCAGGACCCGACGCGAACTGGCCGTTTTGTGAATCGTGATTGGGATTCTGATTCTTGAACGGGATCGCCCGCCGCAGTTGCTCGCGCACCATCGCTGGCAATTCCTGCGCATGGAATTTTCTCAGTGCAGGAATGATCTCGTTATCGGGAAGTCCCGCAATCTCTGCGAGCCGGTTCGTGAGCGGCGCGTCATCCTCATCCGGCTCGTCTTCCTCATCAACTTCTTCCCCGTCGTCGTCTTTCGATTTAGAACTTGTGGACGGCGGCGCGGCTGGCGCTTCTTTTTTCTCGAGCGCGTATCCGGTCAGCTCGCTCAACGCATCGACCGGCATTTGATACCCAGCCTGACTAAGCTCCAGCGCCTGCTGCACGATCGCCGCAACGTCTGTCTCTTCCTTAATGGAGATTTCCATGTAGGCCAGCGCCGGCTGGCCGGGATGTTTTTGCTCCAGAATCTCCGCGTCCAACTGCCGCTGGAAGATTTCGCTGATGTCCAAGCCTTCACAACGGGCGATCTGCTTGAAGGCATCCTCGTGCGCATCGGTCGGTCCTTTGCCGATGCCTGTCGGGGCCGTGAGCATGGTGAGCAGACCGCCTGTGCCGGCGAGGACCAGCTGCTTTTCCAGCGTCTCAAGCGACGTCGTGAATGGGTCCTGGCCGCGTACGCCTTCCGGCCATTTGACATCGCTTCCATGTGGCAAGAATCCGCTGGAACCCATCGCGATTTTTTCGCCGGCTTCCTGATACTCCTTTTCTTTTTCCTTTGGAACATTGGGCGGCCCGATGACCACGCTGGCTGGGATGCCGTAAATCTCCACGAACGCCGTCATGTCCTTGATGACGAGGCTGTGATAGATGAAGCTGATAAGCGCGATCTCATTGAGCGGACGTTCACATTCGCGGATGATGAAGCGGCTGTAATCGATCGGTACCCCCATGTTCGTCTGCCTGGCGTCCGCCACATATTCCCAAGGCGAATACATCGAGCGCCGACACCAATGCCATTGCTCAACGATGCTGAGACTTGTGATGACATTTTCACCCGCCTCATCGTCCCATTCGTAGATTTTTTCCAGATGGGCAAATCCGCGGAACTTGGCCAGGGCGAGGAATCCGATCGCCTGCCGCATGTTGGTGATCCTGGCATAGGCTGTGCGCAACGATTCCGCCTGGGCCTCTGCCATCGCCTGCGTGCATCCCTTCGGAAGCTTGTCTTCAGGAACCGTGCGCACCTCAAAGTCGAGCTGCATCAGTGCAGCCTGACGCCGCTCGATCAGCGCGAACAAAGTCGGATAGCGCCGCTCAATGAAGCGACCGATCCATTGGAACTCCGCATACATGCCGCGTTGCGATGCCTGCATGACGGCGACTGCGCGCTGCAGCGTGAGTTGCCATAGTGGGTTGTAATATTCGCGCCATACATTCGCGGCAGTAACGAGCGATTGAAGATTGAGTCCCTTGGCTCCGAAAGCCCCCGCCGATTCGAGTTGATGTGTCGGCTGCGTGGATGGTTGGACCATCGCCATGTCGCGTACGGTTTTCCCCATCAGCGACGGAGAAGGCGTGTTGATTTCGGTCGGCGTTGCCTGCGGCGCTGGGTCGAATTTTAGCTTTCTGGATTTGGATTTCATTTCGCTCATGAGCATGGGTTCCAAAAAGCGTGGTTTGTGACCGTCAGACATGGCTTGGAGCTTGTTTGCAACGCCCCAAAAACACCTTTCAGGGCTTTGCAAAGCCTTTCCAGCGCCCACGGGTGCTTGATTTCGGCAAATGGACGATTAGGGGCCTCAAATGACATTCCTGTGATCACGCGACAAGGCTCCTTTCCCGTCGTGTAGCTATGGCCTTGGACCGGACGGTTTCAAAGGCTACGATATTTCCCGGAACGCCTCGGTCCATCACGGCAAGTTCTCCCAACTTCCCGCCATCAAAAGTGTCGCCGTGTTTGCCGTCTGGCGCTGGAACGCAGACGTACCGGCCTCCGTCCTTCAACACCATCCGGTGATCAACCTTGAGGTATTCGGCAGAGGCCATCGAATAATGATTGTCGTTGATTGCCGTCGCGTAACCATCGCCGGTGTAGGTCTTGTAGTTGACCTTGTCGTCGTACCCAGCAGGCTGCGGGTCCACAGTGGAGCCGGCGATGATGACTTCGCCTGGGCACTTCGCTCTGAAGATGTCCACGGTCTCTTCCGCAAAGTAACGTTCGTTGCTGCCGTCAATGCAGAACCGTTTTGCAGGACCGCCTCGAGGACGGGCGGCGATGGTGTCAAGGATTCGACCGAACCGCTCGCGCGCGACCTGCGGTTTCCGTTCCTTCCATATCACCATCAGCGGCTGCCGGCGTTCGAGCCCTCTCTTTTCCGTGACGCACACGCAGCTCGGGTTGCTCGTGCCGCTCGTTGTCGTGGCCACGTCGAAACCAACGCCCGCCTCCGCGTCGCTCAGGTTGGCCGCAAGAAGACGGAGCGCCCGCTCGAAATCCGCATCGCTGTCCACTTCCACAAACGCACAATTGTTCGCCCCGCGTTGCTGCGATGTGATGAGCGCGATCAGGTCCACCACCGCCGCGCCGCCCGGCTTGTGGATCAATCCGTAGGACACATCGAACCCCGAGCGGATCTGCGGGAAGACGCGAGCCTCCTCATAAGTCATCGCCTTGCCGCGATCGTCGTAAAGCAGGTGACCCGCCGCGTAGGCATCCTTCAGCGCCACGCGATGGATCGTGATGCCTTCCTGGCCGATGTAAAAATGTCCCCTCGGGTCCGCGGGGAATTGTTCGTCCTCATTCGAGGCCGTGATGTCCCGTGGGAGCGTCATGGTAAACCACGGATGTGTGTCTTCGAGCGGAAGATTGCAGGCGTAGATGATCTTCAGGTCCTGCGTGTCGCGCATCATCGGGTCCACGGCATCACGAAGCTGACGTGCAGCGAGGCTGCGGATGTAACCGTATTCATCGAAGATCACCAAGGCGCGCCATGATCGAGCGCGCGCCGGATCGGGAGCGATCACCAGAAGCCGCGAATAAGACGTCGGCGAAAACTGCAAACGGAGTTCCAACTTCCGGCTTCGATAAAGGTCGGTGAAATTCTCATCGCTGACGCCGCGCAGCACCTTGTCCTTGCTGGCGTCGGCCACCTGCAACTTAAGATTGCTTTCGGCCGCGTTCGACTCCAGGGCAGACCTCAAAGCCTCCGCCTCGGATTCGACAATCAGTTTTTGTTCGGCATCCGAAAGCGAATTGAGCGTCGAGGCTACCAGCTCCGTGCCGAGCAACAGCGACGCGCTTGCGGCAATGACCATCCGGTTGGGGCCTTTGGAAAGTTCATCGAAGGCGATATTCCCAAGATTCGTGCTCTTGCGTCCACGCCGTGTCCAAAAAAGACCGAACTGGCGAAGCTGCCTTGCAGCCACCAAAGCAGCGACCTCGTAGGGCCTGCGTTGTCGCTTCACGCTCATTGCGGCAGCTTGACCTCCCCCGAGTTCTGCATCGCATCGACGTCAACGAACATCGCCTTGCGCAGGGCAGCGATCTGATCGGCTTTCGACATTGATGACGCAGCAATCTTCTCAGCCACGGCCATGTTGGCTTTGTCCAACACCCACTCGGCAGCGGCATTCATATTGTCATTTTGGTCGGCCTCGAACTTCGCCTTGGCGAGGGCAAACTCCTGATCGAACTTTTGTTTGTCGAAAATCCCGCCCGAGATTTTCAGAGCCTCGGAAATCAGGCTCTTGGCCAGCTTCATCATCGTGGCGTCGAGCTGTCCTTTCGCGGCGAGGTTGACCGCGATGGTCCGCAGCAGCTTCCCGATCATCTCGAACGTCGGCGCGGGATTTTTCTTGAACGCATCCTCCAGCTCACCGCCAAGCTTGGTGCCATTGGCGATGGATTCAAACAGCCGGTCGCGCGCGGCGAGCATTTGGCGTTTCGCCCACCAGCGCGAAAGCTGGCTCTGATTCACCGTCAGACCACGGTCCTGCTGCAGGCGGGTGGCAGCCTCGGCCAGCGTGAGTTTTTCCTCACCAAACCAGCGCTCCAAATCCTCGGCGTAAGGATCGAGCTTGCTCTTCTGTGATTTGGTGTTGGTCTTCACGAGTGGTTAGTGAAGTTGCTGAGCCGCGATCTGTCCCTTGGATGTCAGCATCCATTGTATGCCAAACACGTCGTGCTCGGTGCCGCTGATGAGCCCCTTGAGTTCGGCGTCGGTAATCACACGCTCCGCATCGGCGCGCGTGACTGCGCCGGCGAAAGCCGTCACCGTCGCGGCAATCATTGTGTTCTGGGCGACAGCGATACGCTCAGCCTCCATCTGCAGCAGCAACTTCAACAGGATGCGCAGTCTCTCTTTCATGCTTTCATCTCCTCTTCTGGGGTTGGCTGAATGCCGAGTTTGCCCTCGATTCGTTTTTGGCCTCCGAGGATGACATTGATCCGACCGTGGATTTTTTCAGCGCGTTCTTCGCCAGATTTATTTACGGCATTCAATGCGTCGACACTTGCCTTGCTGATGGCATTCACCGCCTCGACGATTTCCTTGCGCACGGCGGTAAACTCTTGCGAATGACCGTGCTTGTCGTGCATATCGCGGTATTCCTTGAACAGCTCAGGCGACACCGCGTCGGTAAGCAACTTCACGTCGCGCCGGCGTCCGTGCATCGCCGTGATGATGTTGGCGCTAATGCTGGCCAGAACGGCCACGACGGCGATGAACTGCCAAAAAAAGGTGGGCTCTGGTGTCATTATGCCTTTCGTGAATTGCGCAGCACGCAAGCGCAGGGTTCGTGGAGCGTGATGGGTTCGCCTTTCATCATCCGCGTTTCACTTTTGCCTCCGGGCTTGAGTCCTTTGCCTTTGCAGCGCTTGCATTTCGGCGAGGCGAGTCGTCTGGCTGGATCGGGTGAAATCGTGCTCATGGAATGTGTGGCGGGATCGTCGGTCCAAAAACGGATTCGAAATGCGTAAGGCTCCGTTCGTCGAACGCAAAAGTCACCCGCTGCTTGGGCTTTGAAGATGCCGGCACCGGCATGTGAGAGGAGGAACATGCCGGGCCGGCGCTGGCCACGGATGGTAACGCGGCGGGTTCGGTGCACGGAATCGCGGCAGCATCGCAGAACATCCTGCACGTCGATTCGAAGTGATCGGTGTCCCAATAATCACTATGATCAAGGTGATCAAGGTGCACGTTCTGGACAGAGGCATCCGTAATACGAACTCCTCTGTCATCGAGGCCATAAATTCCAGCCGGGTGCCCATAGCCAATACCAAACCATTGCGTCTCTTTTTCAGCGATCGCCAAGGCACTGTCCGACACCGAGCACAGTGTCACGATTCGGCGAACCGATCGCCCATCGATCAGTTTCCCCATCGGTGTCTTGCGGATGTCTGATGGCATTGCGGGAGCCACGAACGTCATGCTGCCGATCCGGTAGCCAGCTCGAAGAAGCAATGGAGCGGCCAGCGCGGCGACGTGACCACCGTTACTGTGCGAGATGATATCGATGATGTATTTCTCGCGCTCGAGGATGCGAACCGTGTTGAGCAGCCGGCGCGCGGCGATACGGTTCACGATCGTCATGTTGATCAGCGGCGTCGGACCTGCCCAGTAACAAAGCGGGATCGTCAACACGTTGCTACAATGGCGCGCGAGGAACTTTGCAAGCCGAAGTGGCCAAATGGGACCGGTGTTCTCCGTGAGAACTCCATGAAGCCCGACGACCGCACGGCTCAGCGGTTCACCGGTCGTGAGATTGACAGGGTTTAACTCGTTGCCGCGGAGATCGGACACAAAAGTCATCATGGCAGTTTCGCCCCCTCCAAAGCTCCCTTCACAACTTGACCTGCGGCGGTCCCAACACCACCAATGACAGCTGCCTTCTCATCACCCGCCGCTTTGACGACGGAGGTGTTATCGCGGGTGACAAATCCTGCCTTGTACTCCAGCGTGCCGGCTTCGAGGTCGAGCGTCGCGCTGAGATTCGTTGCCGTGATCGTGCTTGGAATCTTGATCTCCGTGCGCTTGACCGTGCCATCCGGTGCGCAATCCTCGCGGATGATCTCCGTGTAGATGCCTGCGCATCCACTGACTGCAAGCATCAATAGACCACACGTCAAAACAGCAGCGACAATGAGGCAGCCAAGCGCCGTGAAGCTTTCGATGTTGCGATCCGCGCGCATGGTCTCCTTATTGGGCAGCCGTGATGGAGGCGTCGTGAACGTAGGGTGCAGCGGACAGCTTCGCGCCGAGAGCCAGTGCATGTATCACGTCGTTGGCGAGCTTCGGGTTGCCGGTCAACGTCGGGACGCGCGCGGCATAAGCAGCGGTGAACTGCTCGATGATGGGCTGGTACTTCGCGAGCTTGCCAATACCCTCCGCTTCGAGCATGGCCTTGAACTCGTCGGCGGTCGGGACGTTCGCACCGGTATAATCGGACATCACATCGCCGGCGTAATAAACCATCGCTGCGATCTCATCGCGGTCTGCGTCGCTCACCGCAAATTTCAACACGGCGCTGCCAGCGAGTTGGGCTTCGGTGGTCGTGAATGGCAGATTCACGGTGGCGATCTTCTGGATCGTGGCACAGCCAACGGCGAACGGAAGCAGGCAGGCGAGCAGCAGCGGCGTGATGCCCTTGGCGACGCCGGCGCGGAGTGTGGCCATCGTGCAGCCGCCCAGGATGATATCGAGCGAAGCGTTGTGAGGCCACAACCCGACTTGGATACCACCGCCGTAGATGAAAGCGATGATGACCATCGCGTAAGTCTTCTTCCCCTTCAGCCAGTCGATCAGTCCGTTCATGATTTCCGTCCTTTCCATCTTGCGTTCAGGCCGGCAGCGGAGTTCTTGCTCCGCTACCGGCTCTGAAACGCGATTCATCGGTTCATTTTTTTCCTCAGCTGCATTTGCCTTCTCGCAGCTCACGGCTTGCACGCTAACGCGCAACGCGCGTTAGGCGTGAGCCAACTAGACCGATTAGACGCGGAATCGAACGGGGTACGGACGGGGAGAATCGCGGGGGAACTTGTTCGCAAAATGCGAAAAGGTTAACTATTTCGCACGCGTGCGAAGAAGTTAACTTGTTCGCAAAATGCGAAGAAGTAGTGGAAAGGAAAACTGCGGTCGGTGGCCCAGGGAGTGATACCAGCGGACAAGGGTGCTGGCTGGCCACCGCCGCAGTTTTAAGACGCTGCTTGATGGATGATGCGCATCAAGGAATGGGAAGGCTACTTATAGCTGGCGATTGTGATCGAGCGCTTAACCACGTTGTCGAAGCAAAATAGTTTCTTGTCGAGACTGACCCAAACAATTCGCTGGTTGGCCAGGTCCTTTTTGAAAACGCTCCACCCTTTGCACTCGACTCCGGTGACGCGGGCAAGCAACTCAAAAAAATCATCATGAGTAAAAGCGCGGCCATCTCGGCGGGAATATATTTCGGTGACTGATTTTCCGGCTTCGATCATCACAAAGATTTCATATTGGTCCCAGATGTATCGGTAGAAATCTGTCCCGGTTCGAACCGGATCGCCAAAACGGGAGGCAAGTTTTTCGGGCGTGTCGCCAATCCGTGCTTGCGCAGCAGTGCTTAGAAGCGACAACAAAAGTCCCATGACCATGGCGGTGCAAATGGCTTTCATGTTTCTTAGGCTCCGTTTACATGCTTAAAAATCTTGGTCGCGCTGACAATAGGATAAATAAATCGAAAATCCGACAGCTTGAACTCCATTGGTGGATAGCTCGGATTGATGCTCACCAGGCGTACCTTCTCGCCACTCTCCCCATAGCGGAGGAACTTCTTCAAATAAACCCCGTGATCCTTGCGTGTACGTGCGATGACAAGATCACCGCTTTGCGCTTCGATATTTGGGGCGACTATGACGCGATCGCCAGCACCAATGGCCGGTTCCATCGAATCCCCTTCAATGATCAGTGCGAACGCATTGGGATCGTGGCATTTTGTAATAACCTTCTCCTCCAGAAAATCCGCGAGGTCCGTATAGTCCTTTGCAGCACCGGCTGTTGCCCATGACACCACTGGCACTTCGCGCCAGTGTCCCGATGGTGGTTCATAATGAGCATTAGGTCGGTGCGCCATATCCGCGGATTCTTTTGGCCCCTTTCCAGTACGCAGCCATTCGTCATTAATCTTCAGCGCGGTCGCCACATCGCGAACAACTCGATCACTATAACTGCCTCCGGTCTCAATACGAACAATCACCGTTTGTGTGCACCCGATCATTTCTGCTAGCTCAGTTTGGGTAATATCTTTGGCTTTCCGCTCTAGACGACAGCGGTTAGCAATTCCTGATTTGTCGAGATGATCAACCATAATATGCTGAATTAAACTTTTTGCATTTTTGTGGTTTACTAATTATGCAAAAAGCATAATCTGGCTGCCGTTATGCGAAACCGTTTCACATCGGCGCGGAGAATGAACCTCGGGCGAAAGGCCGTCAATCCCAATCTTTCCCAGTTGGTGCGGGCCAAGCTACTTGCACATGGTCTGCATCTGAAGGACTGGGCTAAGGCCATGGAGATTTCGTTGAGTCAAGTGAGCATGGCGCTTTCGGGTTACCGCACCGACGCCCGCAGTCGCTCGATTCGAACTCAATTGTCAGAGCTGGTGGAAGGAGTAAGCCGATGAATCTCGCCACAGTCTTAACGCGTCCTGCGAATCCGATGATGCAGACGATGCGAGTGATCCGGTTGGGGATGAAGAAGCGTGTGGCGATCACGCCGGCACAGGTCAAGGGGCTGCTGCAATACCTCGGGATGGATTTGAAGGGCGTGGCCTTGCGGCTCGGCTACAAGACGGCAGCGCCGGTGAGCCTCGCGTTGCACCAACGGAGGAAGACACCCAAGTCCGCATGGATCGTTAACCAGCTCACCGAGCTGGTGGAAGGGGCGATGCAATGAACAGTGCTACCAGAAACCCGGCTGCTCGCGGCGCCTTTCTTCAAGAAAGTCCATTGTGGAGGCGCACAGGTGGTGGAAGACTGTCGCGTTCGTTGGCGGATTTTTCGGCGGCGGTGCACCGTATTTCGCCACCAGTGTTAGATACAATCCGGCCAGCCATATTAGCGATGTCGAGCCTGCTGGTTTTTGCGTCGCGAGCCGCGTGGCCGATTCAAGAGTCGGGCACAATATCAGTGATTCGGCGAAGGCTAGCGCTTCGTCTGTCGTGGATGGCGTTGCACCTGCGCTGGCCGTGGCGTCCGGCACAGGCGCAATGGTCCGCAGGAGCGCGAGCTGCCGCCGCAGCTCTTTTGTCCCGTCATGTTGTTCATCTTCCATCGTCGCAGATTCCCGCGCTGTTCGATCCTAACGTTCTCTCCGTTGCAGGCAAGGGGAAATGACCATGATCGCCTCGGCTCCATCTTCGAACTCCCATCTTCCATCGGCCAACGACCAGTTGGAGTTCGATTATCTCTTGCCGCCCTCGCTGAAGTATCTGCGGCCCGACCAGCTGGCGTCCATTCTCGGCGTCGGCATCCGGCACATCCAACGGCTGTGTGACGCTGGGAGCTTCGGTGTGGACCTCCGGTTGCCGGGTGGCAAACATTCATTCCTTCGAATCCCGCGCCCTCGCGTCATCGCCCATCTCCAACGGCGCGGGAATGGCTGTCTGTTGACCGTGACCGAGATCAGCACGCGACTCGGCAAGAGCGCCGATGACGTGATGAGACTCGTACTCCGCAACCAGCTTCGGATCGTGGACAAGGAACTTGTGGACGAAGTGGGACGGCCCCTGATCACCAACGAGAGCCTCGTCGAATTTCTGGCGGAAGAGAGAGCCACGGATGGAACACGGAAGAACACGGACGGGAAAGCCGTCCGGCAACGAGAGGATCAACTATGAAACCCTTGGTAGTCACATTCATTGCGGCAGCGGTGATTTTGGTGGCGCTGGCGTGGACGCTTCGGCGCTCTGAGGACGCGAACCTGAAACCGGATGCTGGATCGGGCGTGCAGCTGATGGAGATGGGGAAGTGAAGGCAGAAGGCAAAAGGCAGCAGGCCGAGGAACAACATCATGAGCGAGAAACGTCATCTCAAAATCAGGCGCGGCAGCGTGCCGTGCGAAGAGTGCGGTCGCCCAAGCTGGAACGGCCTTTGCAAGAGCTGCAGGGAAGTGCAGCAGAGGGAAACGCGTCACGCGGACCGCGGAACGCGGCACACGCATGAAGCGGCTCGCCTTTGCGCCTGCGGAGGGCCGGGCAAGGTGAAGAGCTTCAGCGGCACCTGGAGCTGCGCGCGGTGCGCCCGACTCGAAGCAGCCGGCTATGAACGCTACACGGGCGCGATGGCGCTGCAGCGATCCACGCTAGTCGCCGCCTGATCCTCACCAATTACCAGTTACCAATAACAACACGAAAGGAAACGATGAGTCTGCAAACGATTGAAACACAAACCAAGAAGTTCGCCGACGCACACCAGGCGCTGGTGGAAGAAGCCGCAATACTCAACCAGATGATCGAGGCGATCAAGCGCTCGCACGCTCCGAAGATTCGGGCTGCGGTCAATGCGGTGATATCCGAGCGCAACCGGCTGAAGGCGATGGTCGAGATGGAGCCGGAACTGTTTGTCGAGCCGAGAACGTTCATCTTCCACGACGTCAAGGTCGGCTTCCAGAAAGGCAAGGGCGGGATCGAGTTCGACGATGCCGACAAGGTGGTGGGCCGAATCGAAAAGGCATTCGGTAACGACGCTGCTATTTATCTGCGGCTCAACATCACGCCCAACGTGGCCATGCTCGGCACACTGCCCGCCGCCGAGCTGAAGAAGCTCGGCTGTGAGATCGTGAACGCCTCCGACCAGGTGGTGATCAAGCCGGCCAAGACCGCGGTGGACAAGACGGTCGAGACGCTGATGAAGGAAGCGGCGTAGGACCGACGATCGTCAACGGGAGGAATCTTTCATGAGCGACAACGAACTGAATCTGGTGGCTGTGCGCAAGCTGATATTCAAACCGGATGCGACGTTCCATTACGCCGTGGAAGCCATCAAGACCGCGTGCAGGCTGCTCGATGTGGATCGTGTGGATTATTTCGGTGCGGACGATTTGCCAGAAGACGCGCATCCAGACGATTCCACAACGAGCGGCGCGGTCTTTATCATGTTGAAGAGCGCCAATCTGATCGTGCACAGCGAGCACCACGAACCGGGCCAAGGCATCGTGCATGGCCGGCGCTGTTCGAAACAGCGGAGCCGCAACAGCGCATGGATCAGTCTTTGGAAACTCCGCAATCGCGCCATCGCGGACACGTTCCTGAAGGTCCACGCCGCTCAAAGGCCCATCAGCCAACAGGCCGATTTTCTGACCGATCGGGGGGCGTGTGTTACAGGCCGGATGCACACACTGGCGGCAGCGGTCGCGGGGAAACTCCAGGAGGCCACCGTCGCGTGAAATACGAACACCTTTTGATGACGCCCGAGGAAGCCGTGGAGTTGCTTCGCCGGTTTGACGGCATGATCCCGAACCGGCGTCCGCTGCTGCAGGTGCCGGACGTGATGGAGGTGCTCAACGTGTCCGATGACCACGTCCGCAGCCTGATCGGATCGCGCGCATTGACCGGGTTGAACGTGGGCGCAGCCGGCGCAAAGCGCAGCGCACCCCGTGTCGATCGTTACTCGCTGCTCGGGCTGATGCTGACCAGGAGGATGCTGTGAACTTGATCCACGGATTACGCGGAATGGTGGCTGCCGCGAATGGCGCGAACGGCCACGAAGAAAACTTTCCACGGGGCGGTGGCTCCGCGGCGCAACACGCAACGCCGCACCTCCTGGAAACAGAACAACCAACAGCCACCGCCCCTGTTTCTCCCGTCCGCCGCGCACCGTTGCCGTTGTCGGTGCGCATCGCGATCGGCGCGGTCGTATTCGCCGTCCTGATCTCCACGGCCCATTGCTCCGAAGTCCGGTGGATGAAGGTGACGGCTTACTGCCCGTGCGAAATTTGCTGTGGAAAAGGCGCGTGCGGAATCACCACCAGCGGGCGCGCCGCCATCGGCCCGATCGTAGCCGTGGACCCGAAACACATCCGGCTCGGCTCGGTGCTCGGCATCCCGGGATTTGGTTGGAACGTCGCGCTCGACACGGGCTCGGCCATCAAAGGCCCGGCGCGTGTGGACCTTCTCATGACGTCGCACGAGGATGCGCTTCGGTTCGGCGTTCGGTGGATGCCGGTGACCCTTTACACGGCCAAGGAATGGCGCAGTGCGGAAGCCGCGAGGCGCAACGCAGCAATCTTCCGGTCGCTCGTGAAACGCGGCGAGCGGCTGGCGTCGACTCAACCTCAACCCTAACCACAACAACATCATCATGGACAAACTTCCTCAACTCGCCCCCAAACCTTTGGCTGAATCACACCATCGGCAGGCTGCACAAGCCTTGGTGACACTTTACCACGACGCGCATGATGGCATTCGTCGAGTTGTTGCCCTCGGCCTATTTTGCCTCGAGGTCAAGACTCGGCTTCCCCATGGCCAATTCCGAGATTGGCTGCAGCAATGGGTCTCTCCCATCGACTCGAGGATCAAGCTGGCCAGTCTCGATGCCTACATGGGCATCACGAAGAACGTTCTGACAGAGTGCGGCTTTCAAATTTCGAGCGCGCTCGAAATTTGTGATTCACCTTCCTCCATACTGATGCTGCCAGAGGACAAGACCCCGATAGAGGCGAAACCGATGCGCGCCAAAATCCTCGACATTATCGAGGGCAAGACGGCCCGGCAACTCATCTTCGAATTTCGCAGTTCCAAATCCTGCACGGTTGGTGGCGACCATGCGTGGCAAAAGTGGTGTGCCAGGTTCCACCCCGAGCTGCTGAAGGATGGGAAAGCGCCCTTGATAGGTCACACCCCCAAGGCCGTCCGCAGGGAGTTTGAGCAGTATCTGACCGCACAGGCCGCGGCGAGTATCGGCAAACGCGCGGAGGTGGAAACGAAAGAGGCCAAGGACCACGTGCGTCGGCTGGTCAGGGACCTGGGCGGCAAACTCCTCCGCAACGACATTCTGCTCTGCGGAGCCGATCTGCTCGAGCAGCTCGAAGACGCGCGAGTGGAGCTGGGCCACATCATCAAGGACGCCAAGCGGACAGCGAAGTAGAGCCACGGATTGAACACGGAAAGAACACGGATATGAGAACTCAAAAACAGATCAACGCTGAAATCGAAACACTTGTGTCCTTCTATGACCGCGTGCAGACAGGACGATTCACCGATAACCAAGCCTGCATCGAAGCGCAGATTGAGGTGCTCCGCGAGCGTTTGGATGAGGACGACATTTATGTCCGCTGGGACGATGACGAGTACGATATGGATGTTCGCACGTCTGCTTTGGACGCATTGAAATGGATGAACGGCGAAACTGATTGTCTGCCTTCGGATGAATGGAAGCCCTTATTGAAGTCGAAGTAGGACCACACCATGAAGCGAACCCCTCACATTTATTCGTTGAAGGAATGGATGTTGGATATCGGCTACGTCTTCGATCCTTCCACTGGTCTTTGTACCGATACCAATCGGCCTCATCTTCGATTAACGGCTGAAGACTTCTACCTCGATTTCCTGATGTTCACTTCCGGTGGTTGCAATTGATTTCCGCCTACTGATCATGAACACCGATCTCGCCTTTGCCTCACACTCTTCGTGCGACCCCATCATATTGGCGGCGCATGTAGCCCCGGTCTTTGCGGTGACGTTTGCGCCGCCGACCGACGACGCCGGCCAGCGTCTGTGGGGGCATTTGCCCGTGGAGCTGCGCGAGGATACTCGCCTGAAGCTGGAGGCTTTGGAGGTGATCGATTGTGCGAAGAATCGGCGGTTTGCAATCGTTCAGATTGCCCGCAGTCACGACGGAGAGTTGGGCTGGAGCAAGCAACGGCTCGAGAAGCAATACTATGACTACCGAAGCACGGGCGATTGGACGTTGGTCGTGGATCAGCGGCGCGCAGGCGCCACGTGGCGCGATGAACTGGCCGTGGCGATTGGCGACAAGGTGGATGGAGACCGCAAGGCCGTGCCGGAAGAAACCGTCCGTTGGATTCGTGGCCTAGCCTTCGGACAGCAGCGCACGATCAAAGGCGCGATCCGGCGAGCGCACAGGATTTGGAAGACGCACCAAGACCCGCGGCCCGATCACAATGGGTTGTATGAAGTGTACCAGCGAATCCCCGGATACACGGAATGGCCGAAGGCGGATGACAAAGGCAAACACCCTGCAGGGTGGAGCCCGCGCAACCTTTACGACCGCTGCAAGATCACACCTTTCGAAGACGCAGCCACCAAACAAGGCCGCGGCGCGGCGCGGAACTTCCGCCTGCCGGTGAAGACGACGAGCGTCGGCCTGAAGTTTGGAGCGATCTTCCAAACTGATGACAAGGAACTCGACTTCAACGTGAACCTGCTCGGGCAAATCAAGGCGATGCGCCCACGCGGCTTCGCCATGATCGAGGGCTTGACGCGGTCGATCACCACGGCACTTTGGAAACCCACGTTTTGGGACTTGGAGGAGTCGCGCAAGAAAGCCCTCCTCAAGCGCGATTACCACATCCTCATCATTCACCACCTGCTCAGTACCGGCTATCGCAACGACGATAACGGGACCTTGATCGTGGATGAAAAGGGCACGGCGCACGCGGACGAAGAGTTTGCAAAACGGGTCTTTGATGCGACCGGTGGAAAAGTGAGGTTTGACCACGGCGCGATTGATCGGAGGCAAGCCCACGCTGGCCAGTTCAAAGGACCGGCCCGAGGCAACCCGCAGCACAAACCCTTGATCGAGGGTTACTGGAGAATCCTCACAGACGCCATGGCTGATCTGCCAGGCCAGGTGGGCAAGGACCGCAACCACGCGCCCGAACAGAATGAAGCCCTGATGGCCTACAACGAGAAGATCGTGGGCGCGATGCTTGTAAAACCCGAGTGGCGCGAACTGCTGCAAACACCGGTCCTGTGGTGGCCCATGGCCCAAAAGGTGATCAACGCCATCATGGAAGAGATTGACGCGCGCGAGGATCACGCTATCGAAGGCTGGGAAGAAAACGGTTTCGTGCAGTTCCTGTGGCGGGCTACGCGGGACTCGAGTGATTGGCTGCCGATGGCGGCGCTGGAGTCCATGCCCGATGCCGCCCGTACCGCGCTCTCATCGATGATCAGCGCCGATGCATCGTTGCGCATGGTCCGCAAAATGTCTCCCGCGGCGGCGCGGCGCAAGATGTGCCGCATCGATCCGCTGACTCAGCTTCCCATCGGCTCGTTGCCACTGTTGTTCAGTGAAGCGATGGCGCACGAATATGGTCACCCCGTCCGCGTGACCGCAGATGGTTTGATCGAGTTTGATGATTCCGCCGTCTCGCCTGACACGCTTGGGTTTATTGCGTTCGAAGGCGGAAAGCGGTTGGGCGTCGGTGAGAAGTTTCTCGCGTTCTTCGACCAGATGGCACCCGACCGAGGTCTTGCGCTCGCGGACGCCCGGTTGCGCGTGGTCGGTGTATGCCCGGCGTACCCGCGAGTCCTGCCGACCGATAAGGAAGGGCTGACCAAGATCAAGCGTATGGCGGAAGCCGACGAAGCTCTGCAGCTCGCCGCGATCCAACGCGACACGAGACCCGCCGCGATCCGGGCCGCGGCCATGCACGTGCACAACGCCCAAGCCATGCAGGGCGCGACACCCGGTCAACGGGCGCGGCAACAACGCGCCGATCACACGTCCAAGGAAATTATTTCAGACCTCGCCGAGCGCGCCCGCGAGTCGGGCGTCGGCCAGACATCCAATTCCCCGCTCGAGCAACTCGCGCCCTGACGGCGCGGCGACAGCGGGCCAACAAAGAAAGAGAGGAGCAAGATGAAGAGGAGCCAGAAGCCAGAAGTCAGCATTAAACGGTTGGTAGTCAAACGACCGACAGCAACACGGGTCACGTCCATCACCATCGGCAGGCTTTATAACCTGGGCAACTACGAGCACGTACGGTTTGAGCTGACCGTCGAGGTTCCCGAGGGGCGAAGCGCTGCAGCGGCGCTCGCTAACACGGTCACGGTCCTCAAGGGGTTCGGGCCGATCAAGTCGGAATTTGGTTACCAGCGTTACCTTAATCTAGCCAAGACGCCGGAACCTCGCTTGTCAGACCCGCCGACCAATGCGGAAAAGCAGGACCACGCCGAGTGGGTTAGGGCGCAACGCCTTGCCACGCAATACGCCGCGGCGCTTAAACGGCGTGAAGCCGCTTTGGACCTTCTGGATCGGATGGGCGGCACATCCATCTATCGCGACTCCAAGTTGGATTGGGACCAAGACGAGTTCTGAACCTGAGCAGCCGCACTTTCACGACACGAGAGATGAGCCACATGCGAGAGAAACTGACCGAACTGGAAATGCACCGCCTTCAAGAGGCACAACGCAACAGCAGCGAACTGCTGCGGACGTTCAAACAGAGGAGATTGAGCAACGAGGGTGTCGATTGGATGAAGATGCTCGAGGAGAGCGTTAACTCACTTTCGGCGCTGCTGCTCATCGCGGGCCAACACTGAGTCCAAATACCACATTCCCAAGAGAGAGAACATCATGACTGAAATCAAGACCAACGAAATGCCTGTAGTGAAACGCCTGATCGAACTGCAGGGGACCATGCCGGATGAAAAATTCGCAAGGTTCCTCGGCTGCAGCGGCTCGAGCTGGAACCGGATCAAGACCGGTGAGTATGGAGCCAATCCAGAAAAGATGTTGGAACGCTGCGACAACGCCCTGAAGAAGATCGAGGACAAGCTTGCGTCGACCAAACGTCTCGAACCTTCACGGGTGATCATCCCGACCGATGCCATGACTGCAGGACTCCAGGCATTGAAGGAATGCGCAGAGCATCCCACCAACCGTTTGGTGCTTTACCTTGCTCCAACTGGAGGTGGCAAAAGCACCTTTCTGCGCAAGCTCAAAAGCTAATACACCGACATGGTCGACGTGGAAGCCACGGAGGTCTGGCGGTTCGATTACTTCGGCGTGCTCGTGTCGATGGGTGAACGTCTCGATCTGTCCAAAGAGGATTTGTCGGGCCGGCAACGCGCGGAATCCGCGATCGTGAAGAAGCTGGCCAACTCTGAGCTGGTGATCGGTCTCGACGAAGGCCACCACATGGGAGCCGCCGCGTGCAACCTCCTCAAA
>CAZAAF010000025.1:0-9204 GCA_964482575.1 uncultured Verrucomicrobiota bacterium
ATATCGCCGCAGGCAAAATCGCAGCCACAATGCCCGCAGGACATACCGCGATGGCACCGGTGCCCAGCCCGGACGGCAAAAAGCTCTTCGTCTGCAATCGTTTCAACAACAACGTGGCGGTCATGGATCTGGCCCAGCGCAAATCCATCAACAGCATCCCCGTCCCCCGCGAACCGGTCGCCGCGGCGGTCACGCCCGACGGCAAGTATCTGCTCGTGGCCAACCACCTGCATGCCGGCCGTTCCGACGTGGACGTGGTGGCGGCGACCGTGAGCGTCATCGATCTGGCGGCCGGCAAGGTGGCCAAGGAAATCGCCCTGCCCAATGGCAGCGGCCTGCTGCGCGACATCCGCATCTCGCCGGACGGCAAGTTCGCCTGTGTGACGCACGTCCTGGCCCGTTTTCACCTACCCACGACGCAACTCGAACGCGGCTGGATGAACACCAACGCGCTGAGCCTGATTGACCTCGCCAAACTCGAATTGTTCAACACCGTGCTGCTCGACAACGTGGACAGCGGCGCAGCCAATCCGTGGGCCGTCGCCTGGAGCGCGGACGGCAAACGCATCGGCGTGACCCACGCCGGCACCCATGAGATCAGCGTGATTGACGCCCCCGCGTTGCTGGACAAGCTCGCCAAGATGCCGGCGACACTGGACCCGAACGCCAAGATCGACTACAACGCCGCCTCCCGCGTGGCCACCGATGTGCCGAACGACCTGTCCTTCCTCGTCGGCATCCGCAACCGCATCAAGCTCCCCGACAACGGCCCCCGCGCACTGGTCATCGTGGGTGCCAAGGTGTACACCGCCAATTATTTCTCCGACACGCTCGACGTGATCGACCTGGCGGCGCCGGTGCCGGCGGCCGTCTCGATTCCCTTGGGCCCGAAGCATGCGATGAACGCAGTTCGCAAGGGCGAGATGCTGTGGAACGACGGCACCATGTGTTTCCAGGGCTGGCAAAGCTGCGCCAGTTGTCATTCGTCCGACGCGCGCACGGATGCCTTGAACTGGGACCTGATCAACGACGGCATCGGCAATCCCAAGAACAGCAAGAGCATGGTGTTGTCGCACCAGACGCCGCCCGCCATGTCCATGGGCGAGCGCGACACCGCCGAGACCGCCGTGCGCGCCGGCATCAAGAACATCCTGTTCGCCGTCCGGCCGGAGGAAGACGCCAAGGCGATTGACGAGTTCTTGAAGTCCATCAAACCCATGCCCAGCCCGTATCTGGAGAAGGGCAAACTCTCCACGGCGGCCCAACGCGGCAAGAAACTGTTCTTCGACAACACCGTGGGCTGCGCCAAGTGCCATCCGGCGGGACTGTTCACCACGCTGAAGTCCTACGACGTCGGCACCCGCGGCCAATTTGACAAGCCCCAGGATATTTTCGATACACCGACGCTGATTGAATGCTGGCGTTCGGCCCCGTACCTGCACGATGGCTCGGCCACCACGATCCGGGATGTGCTGACCACGCACAATCCGAAGGACCAGCACGGGAAGACCCAGCAATTGTCGCCGCAACAAATCGATGATCTGGCGGCGTATCTGCTGTCGCTGTAACCCGGCACTCCTGCCGGACGCGGATGTGACTGACAACAGAAGATTTGTCTGGCGACGGCCCCACGGGGTATTCGCGTTCGTCCTGAACGCGCTCGCGACCGGGGTTGGCGGGGTCTTGTGTCTCGCGGCCGCCACCACAGCGGTCGACCTGAAGCTGGAACAGGAATCCCAATTTGCAGACCTGAACCGGCAATTGAAGGAACGCGCAGCCATTCAAACGCGCGCCGCGCAGGCCTTCCACCGCGAGGCCGTAATCCAGGACAGCGACCGCGATCCCGCCGACATCGTCCTCCGTCGCACGGACGCCCTGCTCGCCCATCTGCAAGCCAGCCTCCCATCGCCGCGATTCAACGCCTTCAAGGCACGGCTGGCGACATTGAAGGAGTGTGCCGTCCGGACCGACACGGCGGATACCTCCGCACGCCATCGCCTGTATCAGGACGCCTGCGGCCTGCGCCGCCAGATTGCGTTTGCCAACCCGCTGTTGAATTTCGACAAGGTGGTTTTCATCAAGCGCCATCCGTCGCGGTTCAACCATATGTGCGACCAGTACTACGGTTTCAACGCCGTGCAGGGCGGCGGGCTGTATGTCCTTGAGAAGCCGTTCAGCAGCCAACCCGTGTTGCGCGACCTGCTGGCAGGCGCCGTCTGCGAGAACGGCCGTTTGCAGGGGCGCAAGCTGACGCCCGGCGCTTTCCTGTCACCCGACCTGTCCTGCGACGGCAAGACGATCCTGTTTGCCTACACCGAGGCGGAACAGGACCCGGACCCGAAAGCCAAAACCCATGAGTGGAATGAGCACAGCACCTTCCACATTTTCAGAGTCAACTCCAACGGCACCGGGCTCGTGCAATTGACCGATGGGAAGGTCAATGATTTCGACCCGTGCGCGCTGCCGGATGGCCGGATCGCCTTCATCTCCGAACGGCGCGGGGGCTACATCCGTTGCTCCGGTGACCGGCCGGTGACGACCTACACGCTGCATCGCATGGACGCGGATGGCCGCAACATCGTCTGCCTCAGTTTTCATGAGACCAACGAATGGCAGCCCAGCGTCAACCATGACGGCATGATCGTCTATACGCGCTGGGACTATGTGGACCGGGACAGCGACATTGCGCATCACGCGTGGCTGACCACGCCGGATGGCCGGGACGCACGCGCCTTCCACGGCAATTACCCCATGGACCGCACCCTGCGGCCGTGGATGGAGATGAACCTCCGCGCCATCCCGGGTTCGCGCAAATACATTGCCACCGCGGCGCCGCATCACGGCCAGAATTACGGTTCGCTGGTGATGCTGGATCCGGCGGTGGAGGACGACAATGCCATGTCCCAACTCAAGCGGCTCACGCCGGACGTGGCGTTCCCCGAAAGCGAGAAGGGTTCATGGGCGTTCGCCACCCCCTGGCCACTGAGCGAGGACTATTACCTGTGCGCCTACGATCCGGCGGCGAAAACGCACGGTCTCTATCTGGTGGACAGTTTCGGCAACCGCGAACTGCTCTACCGCGACCCGGCCATCGGTTGTCTCTATCCGATGCCTCTCCAGGCGCGGCCGACGCCTCCGGTGGTGCCCGCCTCCACGGCCACCGCCAGCACGGATGCGGAAGGCGTCGTGACCATCGTCAATGTTTACGACAGCCAGAAACCGTGGCCCAAAGACACGAAGATCGCGGCGTTGCGCGTCATCCAGGTATTGCCCAAGACGACATGGAAGTCGAACGCGCCCCGCGTGGGCATTGCGTCCCAGGCCAATGCGCGCGCCGTCCTGGGAACGGTGCCGGTCGCCGCCGATGGCAGCGCCCGGTTTTACGCGCCAACCCGCAAGCCGCTTTATTTCCAGGCGCTGGATGAAAAGGGCCTGGCGATTCAGTCCATGCGTTCGATCACGTACCTGCAACCCGGCGAGTCGCTGACCTGCCGCGGCTGCCACGAATCCCGCCACAGTGCGCCGTCACCGACCGGCAGTGCCCCGCTGGCCGCGCATCGCACGCCCGCCCGCATCCAGCCGGACGTGGACGGGTCCAACCCGTTCAACTATCCGCGGCTGGTGCAGCCCGTGCTGGACCACAACTGCGTCGCCTGTCATTCCCAGAATCGCAAGACCCCCAAACTGGCCGGCACCCCTGCCGGCGCCAACGGTTGGTCACAGTCGTACGCCAGCCTCGCCTCCAAGTATGGGTTCTACTTCAACGTCAGCAATGGCGCCATCAAGGACCCGGTTCATGGCGGCGCGACCAGCACGCCCGGTCAATTTGGAGCGCGCGCTTCCCGGCTGTTCCAGCTTCTCGATCGCGGGCATCACGACGTGAAACTCTCCGTGGAGGACATACACCGTCTCACGCTCTGGCTCGACTGCAATTCCGACTTCTTCGGCGCTTACGAGGAGCTTGAAAAGCAGGGCCGGGGCGAGATCGTCAAGATCACCCTGGAATAAACAGGCTGCGCCGGTTGACTTGCCCGTTCCACGCCACGCCCCCGGCCGCGAACCAGGGAAGCGGTTTACTTGAACTGTTCCGCGAACTTGAGGAAGTCCCTGGCGGTCTTGTCCAGGTTTTCGATCGAGCCGCCGCCGTTGAGCACTTCGCACATCTCGTACACGAGATAGCCACGATAGCCGATTTCCTTCAGCGTGCCGATGAAGGCCTTGTAATCGATGATGCCCTCGGGGTCCAGCATGCTCGTCGCGCGCAGCGCATCCTCCTGCCGTTCGTAGTTGGTCAGTTCATGCGCGTAATGGAACCGCGGATGCCGGCGATACTGCGCCGCGATGGTGTTCGCGATGAACGGTTTCATCGTGAGGATGGACTGGCGGATGTCCGCCGGCGTGAGTTTTTCCAGCGTCGGTGACCACGCGTCCCACCCGGCCTTCACGTTGGGGTGATTGACCTCCTTCAACAACCAGCTCATCACATCGTGATGCAACGCGATGTCGTGGTGGTTTTGCACGGCCAGCGTGACGCCGTATTTGGCGGCCTCCCGGCCGGAAAGCTTCAGGCCTTCCACCACGGCGGCGTACTGGCGGTCATAGGGAATGCCGGGCCGCTCATAACCGGTGAAGATACGCACCATGGGACACCCGAGATCGCGCGCCAGCCGCGCCACCTCGCCGACATAGGCCGCCTGGATTTCCACATTCGGGATGCCCGCCTTGTCGATGCCGGCGGTGAAGTCGGAGTACCCCGCCAGCCCGGCCAGCGTAAGCTTGAGTTCGACCAGACGCGCCTTCAGTTTCTTGCGCGCGGCCTCGTCATAATCCAGCGGCGACAAATGCGGCCGTTTGGCCATGATCATCACCGCGTCATACCCCAGGTCCCGGGCCTTCACCAGGAACTCGTCCAGCGTCAACTGGGCCTGTCCACGCCAGAGTCCCGCATAACCGATGGAGTGCAGGCAGGGTTTGACGCAAAAATCCTTGGGATCGCCGGAGGGAAGTTGTTGAGCAGAGGTTTTCATGACTGAGAAGACAATGACAAGACCAAGCACCGTGGACCAGACCATCGTGGTCAGGAATTTTACGGACGATCGCCGACCTTGAAAGCAAAACGAAGCAGAATACCGACCTGTGGACTTGGATTGTGTGTTCATCCCCTGAGTGTTCATACGAGGCTCCTCAAATCCCACCATGTTTTTGCCACAAACCCGCGCCGTTGCCGAACCACACCACGCTCCCGTCCGACACACCTTCCAGTTTATCTTCCCGCACCGACTTTGCCCATCACCTGATGGACGGCGTGCATGACTTTCTCCTCGACGGTCTCCGCAAAGGGACCCGGCTGACCGTAATAGACCATGCTGTTGTCCGGCTCGTAGCCGCCTTCGCGCAGGATGCGCAGCGAGGGGATGTAGCACATCACATCGTTGGCGTATCCAATGGTCATCAGGTTTTCCTTGGGGAACTCGCGCTTGATCCGCAACTGGTACTCCACCACCACCTCGCCGCCCATGGCGACAATGGTGAAGTCGTTTCCGAAACGAATGGCCTGTATCGGATAGGCCATCTGCCGGATCGGGTGCCCGTAATCATAGGCCTCCAGCATCAGTTTCGCCCGCCGGACACAATACTTGTTGTCGAACTTGGTGGTGGCCTTTTCGCCCTTCGCGATCTCGGCCTCGAAGGTCGCACGCGTGTGCGGCGCAAAATCCAACGAGGTTACCGAATATGCCGTGCGAATCGGCGATTGCACGGGCCGAAGGTCGGTTCCCAGAACAGTGTCCACCGCCGTGGACAATTCCTTCCCATGCACGCGCGCCAGATCCAGCGTGTTGCGGGGCTCCGGATTCTGGTCCGCGCCGCACAGGATGGTGAACATGGCCGTGGCGCCGCCATGGCCGCTTTCCAGATTGGCCTCAGCCTCCCCGGCGTAATCCCCGTGGATCTTGTAGAAGTCGGGGAGCGTGTCTCCCTTGCCGCCCACGGTGGTGTTGTGGCAGGCATAGCCAAAGAAGATGGCGCGCAGTTTGCCTTCAGGCGACGTGACGCGCAGCACCGGCACGCCGTGGTCCGCCACGCCCTCGGGATTCGGACCCATGACGACCTTGGGAGGCATCTTGATCGATTCGACCCCCGTCTTCCGATCCACCACGCGGTGTTGGCGGCGGTTGACACCAAAGACCGCCGAGCCGTGACCGGTGGCGAGCTTCGCCGGGGCGAGGTCCTTCAACGCGTCGCCAATGACGTTGACGATGTTTTCAGCCAGTTGGGCGGCGTAGGCCTTCACGCGCTGCACGTCCTCGGGCGTGAAGTCGTACATGACGTTCAGGTTCATCCCAATGACCGGCCCGCTGTGCGTATGCGAACAACACAACAGTACGTCCGCGCGATCCAGCTTGTAACGCTTCTTCGCCTGCTTGAACACGTCGTCGGAAACGGAATGGTGCAAGCCGATCAGGTCGCACGTGACGATGACCACGCGATGGCCCTTCGGGTCGCGCAACGCCAGCGCCCGCGCCCAAAGATCCTGGAGGACGCCCATGGATTGGTTGGTGCGCGAGGCGTAGCCGGACATCCAGAACGGCTGCGGCGGCGTGATTTTGACTTTGGCCACGCCGGCCTGGAACTCCGTCTGGGATTCGGCCGCCACCAGCGGCGCGGCCAGCATTAAGGCAACCAGCAGGATCTTCTTCATGGCTTAAAGGGACCTTTCACGCAGAACAGATCGGCGCGCACCCGGTTCTTGTCCGGGACGCGAGCGAGCGAATAGACGCTGCCGTCCTTGCCCACGGCAATGGAGTTGACGTAGAGCGGGCGCGTCCCGTCGGGATAATAGATGGCGCCCTGGTCTTTGCAGCGGCCGGTCGGGATGTGGTAGGTCACGAGATGCAGATCCTCGAGGCCCTTCGCCGCGCCCATGGCGATGCGGTCCTTGCCCTTGAGACGCTTGCCATCCTGATAGATCGGCCCGCCCGTCAGATAATAGATGGTGTCGCCATCCGGGCCGAGCGCGAAGCCGAGATAACCGTAGCTGAACTGGTCGAACATGCCGCTGCGCTTGGAGACATCGGACGTGATGCGGTCCAGCACTTCCACGCACTTCTTGTGCGGGTCGAAACGGTACAGGTAGCCGGAGTTGCCGTGGACGCAGTAAATCATCTTGTCCTTCGGGCGATAGAACGTCTGCCGCCAGTTGTAGCCCATGTGGCCGGGATTGGTGGAGTCGTAGATGCCAAAATAATCCTTCTTCAAATCCTCGTCGGCGATCTTCTCGACGCTGTCGGTGTCGGCACGGTAACGGAGGATATCGCCGTCGCCGGTGCTGTAGTAGGCCGAGCCATCCTCGGGATCCACCGCGATGGAACGGCACACGGTGCTGTAGGCCGCGCCCTTGCCGTTCTCGCCCTCGCGGCAGGTCTTGCCGAAGTTCTTCAGGTTCTTCGTCGCCAGGTCATAGCGGAAGAACTGGCCGGCGGGCCACGTGATGGCAAAGAGCCGGCCCCGCTTGGTGTCCATGTTGAAGGTGATGACGCCCTCGCCATCGGGCGCGAGGCCGAAGTCCTCAAACTTGCCGCTCTTCATGTCATAGGCGAGCAGGTGACCGCCGGGATACGCCTTCCATCCAGCCGGCGGGATGCCCATCTTCTCCATGCCGTCCACGTTGCTGTAGAATCCGATGTGCGTGGCAAAGAAGAGCTTGCCGCCGCACTCAACGAAGTTCACATGGCTCTTGCCCTGCACAATGGTCTTCTTCCCCTTTTCACCGCACGCCTCGGTCAGGTCGCCCGCCACCGAGACTTTCCGGGTCTTCGGGTCGTACACGAACATCCGGCCACCGATGTCGTGCGGCTCGGTACTGAGCACGTAGTAAATGCGCCCGTCGCTGCCGGTGCCCATCCCGTTGTAGGTGTCGTGCCCTTCCGGGAAATCGGAGTTGATCATCTGCGCCGTCAGCTTGTGCGCCGGCTGGAACGGATCCTGCGCCCCGGCGGCAGCGGCGGCTGGAGAACCTGCGGCAAAGGCAGCCAGGGACGCGATAACCAGAGCGGTGATGGAAGCGTTGATTGTTTTCATGGAAGCAGATGGATTGCAAAAGGACTGTGGCATCATTGATTCGTTCAGGGTCGGCAGCGTCGGCGCGCACGTTAACACGCGCGCACCCCGAGGCAAGCGCAAACCAGACAGGGCGGAGGAAGGCGGCGTTGGTTCTGTCTTCATTTTTTCAGGTCTCCGTGTATTCGCATCGCGTGGTTCAATCACTCAAACGTCCCAGCCCGGACGGACGGGACATTTCACCCACGCGTTGAGTTCGGGGATGTTGGTGCATTTCATCGCCGGGCCGTCCCATTCGATCTTCCGGCCGGGGCCGGCGATGCACGCCAGCGAACCCAGGAGAATCACTTCGGTCAAACGCGCGGCATACCCAAAATTCGAGCAGGCCGGCTCGCCGCCGCGGCAGGCGCGGAGAAAATCGCCCACATGGCTGCCCTTGACGCGCGGGAGGCGGGCCTTGGGCACCGGCGTGGCCCGGTGTTGTTTCTCGGGGATGATGCGCACGCTGGCGCAGGTGAGGTCGCTCCACAGGACGCCCTTGTCACCGACGTAGAGCGCGCCATTCGGCCCGAGCTTGATCTTGTATTTCCTTTCCAGTTCCTCGACGAGCGGCGGGAGATTCTGGATGCTACTGCCAATGCTGTCCTGCGTGTCGTTTTCCGCCGCAACGTTGCCCTTGGCGTTGCGCTTCTTCCCGTCAAACCAGTAGAGCTTCAACGGCGGCATGTCGTCGCGTTCTGGAAAATCCCACCGGATGCGCGTGCCGAGCGGATATCGCCCGTTGCCGCCGCCGAGGGATTCTTCAACCTCGATGGAGGCCGGGTGGCCGAGTTTCAACGACCAGAACGCGCCATCCAGGATGTGACAACCCATGTTGCCGAGCGAGCCGTTGCCGAAGTCGTGCCAGCCGTGCCACTCGTGCGGATGGAGGTCCTTGTGATAGTCCCGGTACGGCGCGGGGCCGATCCATCCCTCCCAATGCACGCCGGACGGCACGGGTTCCTGCGGCGGACGCGGACCGACGCCGCCGTTGGCGCGGTTGCTCCACGCATAGACGGTCGTGACCTTGCCGATGGCGCCGGCCCCGATGTATTCGCAAAGGCGGCGCGCGCCTTCGCACGAATGGCCCTGGTTGCCCATCTGCGT
>CAZAAF010000025.1:9214-17549 GCA_964482575.1 uncultured Verrucomicrobiota bacterium
ATCATGGCAAAGCGGCTTTTCACAATAGACGTGCTTGCCGAGTTGCATCGCGAGCAACGCCACCGGCGCGTGATGATGATTCGGCGTGGCCACGAACACGGCGTCAATTTCCTTGCCCATCTGCTCGAACATCCGCCGGTAATCGGAGAATTTCTTCACTTTGGCGAAATCAACGCCCGCGGCCTTTTTCTCATCGCCGGCCGGCCGCTTCGATTTCGCGGGCCGGGCCGCCAGCGCGAACTGCCTGTCGTCCACGTCCACGAGCGCGACCAGCCGCTCGTCCGCCGCGGCGGGGATGTGGAAGGTCGAGCCGCGCTCACCACAACCGATCACCACGGTGGCGAGTTTCGCGTTGGGCGAGCCGGCCGCAAAAATGGCGGGCGCGCGAAACAGGCGCACGCCGGCCGCCGCGCCCGCACCGACGGCCGCGATTTTTAGAAAGTTTCGCCGATTCCACGGCGAGGCGGTGGGGGCGGACAGGTTTTTCATGGTCGTCGCTTTTCCGCTGCGTTGTTGTCACTCAACGCTACTCTTATACGCGGATGCGCCCGGGAACGTGTCACGAGGCTTACGGCGAGCGTCGCAATTATTACGGCGGGTTGCCGACCCCCGAATACAGCCGGGACGATGGCGGAAGCGCGGGGGCGTACCGCAGCGCGGGCGGCGGGGAACGCTCAGATGCCGTTCTCTTTGCGCCACTCCATGATCCGCCGCGCCACCTTGGCCACGGGCGCGGTCCAGATGCGGCCATGATTGACCGTCAGGTAATTGACCAATTCGCGAAAGTCGGAATCCGCCACGCCCAGGTGGCCTTCATTGATGCCGTGAAACGTCAGGATGCCCCAGCATTGGTTGGCCGCGCAGGCTTCCACCAATCCCACCATCTGGGACCCCGGCATCCGTTCGGCGGGCCAGGACCATGTGTAGTGCAGGTCCACGGTTGCCGGCTGGTTCGCGAACGGGAACTCGCCCTTGCCGCGGCCGGCGATGTGATGTTTCGCCACCACGGGCACATAGCTCTGGCGGGTCGGCCCGGCTCCCACATGCTCCATGTAACACGGATAGCAGAAGGACATGTCCGTCTGCTGCGGTGCGATCTGCTGCAACCGCCGTTTGGCCTCGACGATGTCCTTCTCCAAATCCGCCAGCGTCAGGCCCTCCAGACCGGGGGCCGTCGGGTCGTTCTTGAACCCGCGGGAACAAATGTGGCCCATCGTATGATTGCCGATTTCGTGACCGGCCTTGGCCACCTCCCGCCAGGGCGCGAGTTTCTCCAGATAATAGTCGCCGCGCGGGATGAGGTAGAACGTGGACGGCAGGTCCGCGTCGTTGAGCATCGGCACCGCGTACTTGAGTTGCGACGGCGAGCCGTCGTCAAACGTGAGGGACACCGCCGCCAGACACCCGTCCGGCCAGAGAGGGGTAAAATGTCGTGCCATGGCAATCCCCCGACTACATCATCCCCACCGGTAATGCCAGCACTCTTTCATCCCCTGCGACGATTCATCCGCGGTTGTCCAATCGCGGACCGTCCCCCGCCCTTCCATCGCCTCAAGGCCGGTCGTCGTCGGTTTCGCCCGTCCGGTTCCGGCGGACAAACGACGGAGGCTGTTTCACCTTCGCCAGTTTGAAGAAAGTGCCGTCGTGCAGAACCTCCGCGCCCTCGGGAATGACCGAGTCCATCATGGGCGGCCGATTGCCGGCGCCCATGCCACGCGCATTCCTTGCAAACGGCGGAAGATCGCCCGGTGGCGGTCCACCGGCAAAACCATCGGGCGGGAACGGACGGCGATTCATTCCGCCGCCCGGCGGGCCGAAACCGGGACCTCCGCGTTCCTTGCTTTGGAGGAAATACACCTCGTCGTATTTCTGCCAGTCCTCCGCGCGCACGGCCTTTGTTTGTGCCACGCGGGTGTGCAACGTCCACGCCGACCACCACTCCACCCCGTGGCGCGTGACCACCAGCGTGCGCTGGGGATTCGCGAGGCGGGGTGCGAGACTCTGGAGTTCCCGAAAAGCCGCCTCGCTGATGATCGGCCGTCCGCCGCGGGCGGCCAGCGGAACCGCCGGCCCCACCGCCAGCAAAACGAACACGCCTCCCAACACCCCGCACACCCAGCGGTTGGGAATCTGCACCAGCACAAACAACCCGGTGATGGTCGCGGGAATCATCGCGTTCAGATAAAAACGCATCGCGACATCGCCCTGCACCCACGGTCCCGTGAGCAACAGCGTGGTCGCCGCGCATCCCATCCCGATCGCGCTCTCAGCCGGCGGCAGGGTCCGCCGTTTCCACAAGGCAAGAATCAGGGCACTCAATGCCAGACCGCCAAAAAGTGCCGGCGCCGCCCAACTTGGCAGCATCATCGCCATCGGACCGAATCCCATGCCCGGTCCCATCCCGGGTCCCGGCCCCCGCCCGGGCATGAAACCTCCGGGCGTTGGACCCTGCCTCGTGTTGTTGCCCTGAGGCGGCCCGGACCTTGCGCCGCCCTCCGGTGGCGGGCCAAATCCCATATCGCCGCCGGGGGGCGAACCTCCGTTGGGGAAACCGGCCCGATCCCCTGTCGCAGGCAGCCGCATGGGCGGTCCGTGCCCTTTCAAGAACGTGGCGGGATTTGAAAACGCGCCGACCAACCGGTGGATGCGCGCCGGGTCGAATTTCCACAGCACAATGCCGGCTGCAAGCGCCGCGACGCCCGCACCCCCGGCCACCAGAAGCCAGTTCACCCTCCGGCGTTCACCGCCCGGCTCGTTTCTCGGCAGCACCACGCCGGCCACAAACACGGACGCCGTCAACAACAGCGCCGCGCCAAACACGCCGATGTGGGTCAGGCCCGTCAACCCCAGCAGGACCAGCACGGCGACGCCGCAGCCGATCGTCCGATGCGTCTTCCATGCATAAAGCGCATAGGCCAGCCCCGCCAGCCAGGCCAAGCCAAGCGAGTTTTTTTGAAAATCACCCACCATCGAAAGCGCCGGTGCGCCGAGTGCCACAACGGACGCCGCCGCCACGGACAACCATGCGCCCCGCCCTGCCCGTCGGCACCATGCCCGGCCCAGCAGGAACACCGGCAGCGCCACCAGCGGCGGCAACGCGGCATCGGCCATCTTCACCGCCAGGACGATGCTCGGCTCGAGGTCGCGCCCGGTCACCCATTGCACCACTTTCGACAACGCCGCCTGCACCGTGAATGTGAGCGGCAGGTCCGGGATCCCGATCATCCCCGTCGTCAGCAACGACCGCGCCTGAACCAAATAGTACCCGCCGTTCATGCCCGGCACGAGCGGCGTGCTGAAATGCATCCCGGCCCTGGCCGCGACGGCGAGCAGGATCACCATCCAGAGAACGCGCCACGGCCATGCCGCGGCAACGGGGGAGTTCGAGGAGGGAGAACTGGCGCTGGATGTCGGAGTCACGTTATATAGGTATCTGCTTCCCTATAACGACGCAATCGCCCGTTTATTGGCGGACGACGGCGCGCACAGTGCACCACCGGGAAACGAAGTGCTTCGGCACTTTGTATCCTCCGATACCCATTATAATGGGACGCACCACACCGGGCGGCCGACCCTTTACGCCTGCTTCGCCAGTTCCGCGCTGAACTTCTGGATCTTCTGGATCGCCTCGAGGATCTGGTCCATATCGCCGCGTTCGGCCAGAAGCATGTTCTGGTAGATCGCGACGGAGGTTTCGCAGGCCCGTTTATTGCCCTTCAGGTCCTTGAAACTCTCGCGATACGCCTTCAGGCGCTCGGCGCTCCAGAGACGCTTGTAGCCGCGCGAGTTGATCGTCTCATCGAGCAGGCCATCATTGTATTGCTCGCGGTACGGGCTGGAGCAGGTCACACCCTCAGCCTGAAGCGCCTTCATGAACTTGTCGCGCGACAGACCGTTGAACTTCTCCGCGTTGTAGATGAACGGATACAGATGCCACGACGGCCGGCTGTTCTCCGGCAGGCGGATGGGCGTAATGCCGGGAATCTTGCCGAGGTTGGCGCTGAGATAATCGGCGTTGGCGCGGCGGTGGGCCGTCTCTTCCTTCAACTTGTCAAACTGCTGGAGGAGAAGCGCGGCCTGCGCCTGGGTCATGCGGAAGTTGCCGCCGCGGGTGAAGTAACCCTGGCCCTTGAAGTTGCCACAGGAGCGTCCGCAGTTGTGGTAGGCGTTGCAGCGGTCGATAAGATCCTCGTTCATGCTCGTGATGGCGCCGCCTTCGCCCGCGGGAATGTGCTTGGACTCCTGGAAGCTGAAGCCGCCGAGGTCACCGAGCGTGCCGCACTTGCGGCCCTTGTACTCGGCCAGCCAGCCCTGGCAGGCATCCTCCACCACGGCGAGGTTGTGCTTCTTCGCAATGGCATTGATCGGGTCCATGTCGCACGGCATGCCGTAGATGTGCACCGGCATGATCGCGCGGGTGCGCTCGGTGATGCGGCTTTCGATGGTGGACGGGTCCATCGTGAGCGTGGCCGGGTCGGTATCGGCGAACACCGGCAACGCCTTGTTGGCGAGAATCGCGTTGTAGGTGGCGATGAACGTGTAGGGCGAGACGATGACCTCATCGCCCGCATCCACATCCATGACGTGCAGGCTGACGATGAGCGACGTGGTGCCGCTGGCCACGGCGAGCGACTTCTTTGCGCCAAGCATTTCGGCCCAGGCTTTCTCGAACTCGGGCACATTGGGACCGGACAGGCGGAACCACTTGCGGCTGCGGTAAACCTCCAGCATCTTCGGCTCCCACTCCTGACGCCACTGCGGCCACGCCATCCAGCCGCCCTTGTGAACAGGGGTGCCCCCCAGCAAGGCGGGCTTGCCCGCGTCCGCGGCAAGGACGGTCGAGCCCCGATGGGCGGAGAGCCAGGTGAAAGCGGCGGAGGTGGCGGCGGTGGTTTTCAGGAAACGGCGGCGGTTCATGTTCATGGTCATAGCGTCCTTTCGCGTTACAGGTCACGACGGAAATTGAAACCTGTCATGTTTATACCCTGACACGCCCTTCAGGGTGTCGCACCGATGACGGCGGGAGTCGCAGTTATTCCGGTCACCGAAACGGCCCGCATCCTGCTCCCGCTGCCGGCGTGACGCGTTCTGGGGTTGTCAAAGCAGGAAAATTTGGGTAGGAAGAACAAGTGACCAAGCCACCCATTAAGAACCTCCGTTGGTATATTGCGGGATTCCTCTGCCTGGCCTCCGCGCTCAATTACCTCGACCGCCAGACGCTCGCCGTGTTGATCGGCACCATCAAGGACGAGCTTCATATCACCAACGCCGACTACGGCACGATCATGACGTGGTTCCTGGTCAGCTACGGCATCATGTATGCCGTGAGCGGGCGCGTCATTGACATCGTCGGCACGCGGCGCGGATTCACCATCTTCGTGTCGGGCTGGTCGATCGGCGACATGATGTTCATGTTCGCCCGCTCGGTCCTTCAATTTGCCGGCTGCAATTTCCTGTTGGGCGTCTTCGAGCCGGGCAATTTCACCGGCGGCATGCGCGCCGTCAGCGAATGGTTCCCCATGCGCGAGCGCGCCCTGGCCGTGGGCGTGTTCAACTCCGGCGTGGCGTTCGGCTCGATGGCGTGCGCGCCCATCGTCACGTTCATCGCCACCGCCTGGGGGTGGCGCATGGCGTTCCTGGTGACCGGCCTGCTGGGGCTCGTCTGGGTGGTGGGCTGGCTGCTGATTTACAGGCTGCCGAAGGATCACCCGCGCATCAGCGAGGAGGAAAAGCAGATGATCCTCGCCGACCAGGGCGGACAAAGCGAATCGGCCGCGCCGCTGGGACGTCTGGTGCAGATGAAGGAAACCTGGGGATGTGTGCTGGTGCGCATGTTGACGGACCCGATCAGCTACTTCCTGTTGTTCTGGATCCCGCTCTACTTCCAGCACACGCACGGCTTCAACCTGAAGGAGCTGGGCATGTTCGTCTGGATTCCCTACACCGTGGCGGCGGCCGGGAACATCTTCGGCGGGGCGATGCCACGATGGCTGGTCAGCCGCGGCTGGAGCCTGAACACGGCACGCAAGACCGTGATGGGCGTGATGACGGTGTTGATGCCGGTTTGCTGCCTCCTGACGACGCAGGTGCACAACACTGCGCTGGCAATGGCCCTAGTGTCCGGGATGATGTTCTGCCACGCCAGTTGGGGCAACATCACGCTCGCCGCGGAGGTGTTCCCCAAAAACGCCGTTGGCACCATCACCGGCTTTGGCGGCGCGCTCGGCTCGCTGATGGGCGCGATCACGCAACATTACATCGGGTCAGCTACCGAATCGTACGGCTACGGGCCGATTTTCGTCGTGTGCGCCGTGCTCTATCCGATCGCGTTCACGGTAATGCACCTGCTCATCGGCAAACTCGGCGTCACGCGCAAGGTCTAGACGCGCCGGGACTGCGGTTTTGCGCCGACTGAATCCCAACGGGATTCAATCACTCAGCCCGGGGTTGGCCGATGGAATCGGCCTACCCCGGGTCCATATCCAAAACCATATCCACAACCCTGAAAGTGGTTGAATCCAAACCCGTTGTTGATACAACCCCTTCAGGGTAGAAATCTAATTGCTGTGAAACCCGGCGTAGGCCGGAGGACCGGCCAACACCGGGCTGAGTGATTTCCACCCCGTTGGGGTGGACGGGCCGGGCGTGATTTCGCCAGACAACGAAAAGGGACGCCAGCCTGGCGTCCCTTTTCCCATGCGGGATCTGCGTCCCTGATCACTTCCCTAATAAATGCTCCAGCACCATCTGGTCCAGCGCCTGGTAATCGCGGTCGGCGATCAGCTTCTGCGCCGCGGCCTCGTTGAAGGTCTTCACCTTCTCCAGCAGCCGCAGGAAGGTGCGACGGCTGTTGTCCAGATGCGCCGTCCAGTGCTCCGGCTTGGTGCTGCGGAACGGATGCACGTCGAACGCGACATACTCGCCGCCGCTGCCGTAGCGGTTGCGCCAGAGGGCGCGGACCTGGTTGAACGCGCCGCGGAGGTTGTTGCTCCCAAACGGCTTGTCCTGGTCGAACTTCAGCCCGTTCTGGTCGTTCAGGTGCAGCGACCAGAGTTTGCCGAAGGACATCGCAAACTCGATCTCGTCCGCCGGGTCCAGCCCCGCCAGAATCGAGTGCGCCGACTCCATCACGCAGCCGATGCGCTTCGGGTCGCGCGTCAGGTGCCCGATGGCCACGGCGTGGCCGATCGTCGGGACGTAGGCGTGGTCCATCGGCTCGTTCGGCTTCGGTTCGATGGCGATGCGGATCTTCTTGTCGTGGCCGAGCATCGCATCGAACGCCTCCGCCAGGTAATCCATGCTGCGCTTGCAGCTCTTGGCCTCGCGCAGATACGTCCCCTCGCGCGCCAGCCAGACCACGATCAATTCCGTGCCCAGCAGCCGGGCAATGTCGATGCACCGCTTGGACCGCTCGATGGCGTAGGCGCGGGCCTTGGGGCAGTTGCTGGTGTAAGCGCCGTCAATCGTCATCGGGCTGAACCAGAGCCGGGGCGCGACCATCTCCGCGGCAACGCCGGCATTGTCGAGTTTCTTCTTCAACGCCTTCGCCTCGGCGGTGACCTGCGCGGCGGACTTGTTGTCCACATCCGGCACGGCGTCATCGTCGTGGAACATCATGGCGTCGTACCCGAGCTTCTTGAGCTGCCCGAGCTTCCAGTCGAACGTCTGGAGGGGACGGGTGGTCGGACCGTACGGATCGGCGCCTTCGCTGAGGTTCCACGGACCGAAGCTGAACTTGAAGGAGGGTTCTTTTGGCATGGTGGGCGGAGATTAGGCCAAACGGGGATTTTTGAAAGAGAAAAATGAGACACGAAGATGGGAACCACGGATGCACACAGATGAACGCAGATGGAAGAAGGAAGATTGGGGACATGGGAATCAACCGACAAAACCGGAATGTCTGCGGAGAGCGGCGGGAGTCCGACGTTTTTGTCCCGTGGCGTGATTAGTCAATCATTTCGCGTCACGGAATGACACGGCTACCGCCGTGACACCCAAGTAGGAGCAGAAATGCTTTGACGCGAGACGGCGCGTCTCCAAAACTCCGTCCGGTTCGATGTCAACGCCATGAAACGACTTTGTTTGCTCACCGGTATCTGCATGGCCTTCGCCATGACACACTCACCTTCCGCCCCCGCCGCGGACAAGTTCCAGCCGCTCGACGTGCGCGCGGTGAAGGTGGGCGGCGAGATCGGGCGGCGGATTGACGTCACCATCGCCAACAACCTGCTGGCGCTGGACGTGGACAAGGATTTCCTGGCGGCGTTCAAGACCGAGCCGGCCAAACGCACGGGCGCATACATCGGGCTGGGGAAGCTGATCGATGACGCGGTGC
>CAZAAF010000026.1:0-3259 GCA_964482575.1 uncultured Verrucomicrobiota bacterium
GACGTGGCGACGATCTCCTGTTCCATCGCGTCGAGGTCCGGGTGGGGGTTGCGATCCTCGAGCGGTCGCAGGAATTGTTCCTTCGAAAACGCATAGCTCGTGGCGCGGTCGCCGCCGATGCAGACGCCGAGCACGCCGGGGCCGCAGCCCTTGCCCTGCGCCTGCAACACCGCATCGAGAATGGCGCGGCGGCAGCCCTTGAGGTCGCGGTCGGCGCCCAACCGCGAGTCAGGCAGCGAATACTGCGCGCCGACGTTCTCGCAGCCGCCCCCTTTCAGGACCAGCCGCACATCCAGCCCGGTGGCGCCGCGCACCTGGGTGAAATGAAATACCGGCGTGCCGGGGCCGAGATTGGTGCCGCTGTTCTTCCCCGTCAACGAGTCCACGGAGTTCTGCCGCAGGAACCCCTTCCGGGTCGCCTCGGCCACCGCTTCGCGGGCGGCCTCCTCGAACGCGAGCTGGTCGGTGCCGACCGGGCTGTGGACGTAAAACAGGATCGAGCCGGTATCCTGGCAGATTGGCTGGCTCTTCCTTTTGGCCATCTCGATGTTGGCCTGGATGGTCTTCAGCGCAAACTCCGCCGTGGTCTGTTCTTCCTCCGCCTGGAGCGAGGCGAGCAGCACGCGTTGGACGTCATCGGGGATTTCCGCCGACGTGCGGCGGATCAGTTCCAGCAGATTCTCTTGGAGGCCAGCCATGCGGGCCAATGTAAATGGCAGCGACGAAGTTGCAAGTGGCAAGTTTCGGCCACGCGGCCGTGGTTCGGGAGGGGTCGATTGCCCGGGGTGGGTGGCGGGTTGGTTGCCCCCCCCCCGGGGGGTGTCGAGGGTCTGTACCAGATGCCTGCCGTGCAGCCCGGGTGGATCGCGACCTCCGGGCGCGATAGATGCAGGCAGGCGAAAAGGGTGCGCTCAGAAAGCGGAAGGTCCGGTTCGAGCGCCCTGCTTTCGCGTCTCAACAACCATCGCGCCTGAAGGTCGCGATCCACCTTGGGGATGGCCTATCAAGGAGTCCGGGGGGCTCTTGTTGCCCGTTCATGTCATTTTCAAGCAGACCGATGACCCTCGGGGATTCCCCGACTTGCTTTTTTTCAACTTTAATGGTGAGTATCGACCGGGCGAAGTGACCTAATACATCAGATGCGATAATAGATAAATTGGAGAGCTGCCATGCCTAAGTATGAATACACCGCCGTGGACGCCCGCGGCCACGAGACTTCTGGCGAGATTGACGTGGATAGTCCCGCCGCCGCGATCAACAAGCTCAAGGAAATGGGGTATTTCCCCACCAAGATCACGGAAGCCGGTGCTGGCGGCTCCAGCAAGAAATCCAAGGTGAGCCCGGCTGCCAAGGGCGGCAAGGGTGGCAAGGGCGACTGGAAGCAGATGGAGATCAAGATCCCCGGCCTGACCGACCGGGTGAACAAGAAGCTCCTGACGATATTCACGCGCCAGTTGGCAACGCTGATTGATGCCGGTCTGCCGTTGCTGCGCGCCCTGCGGACGCTCGAGCGCCAGGAACGCAATCTCGCCCTCAAGAAGACCATCACCGCGCTGGCCGAGGCCGTCGAGGGTGGCTCGACGCTCTCCGAGGCGATGCAGCATCATCCCCGGGTTTTCGACCGGCTTTATGTCAACATGATCCGCGCCGGTGAGGCGGGCGGTGTGCTGGAAGTTGTGTTGACGCGTCTGGCGGAATTCGCCGAAAAGGCCCAGAAAATCCGCGGCAAGGTCTTGTCGGCGTCGGTCTATCCGTGCGTCGTGCTCCTCATCGCCGTCTCGATCCTGTTCTTCCTGATGACCTACATCGTGCCGAAGTTCCAGGACATCTTCAAAGACCTGCTCGAAGGCAAACCCCTGCCGGCGCTGACCCAGGCCGTGATGGATGCCAGCAAGATGATCCGCGAGAACGCGCTGCTGGTCGTGCCGGCCATCGCGGGCTTGGTGGTCGTCTTCAACATCATCATCAAGAAGGTGCCGCCGGTCACCAGGCTGTGGGATGCGTTCAAGCTCAACATGCCCGCGTTTGGACCCATGATCCGCAAGGTCGGCATCTCCCGGTTCACCCGTACGCTGGGTACCCTCATCTCCAGCGGCGTGCCGATTCTCCAGGGCCTCCAGATCGTCAAGGAAACCTCCGGCAACCGCGTCATTGCCGACGCCGTGCAGCGGGTGCACGACTCGGTGAAAGAGGGCGAATCGGTGGTCCGGCCGCTGGAAGCCAGCAAGGTCTTTCCGCCGATGGTGGTCTCCATGATCGACGTCGGCGAGGAAACCGGCGCGTTGCCGGAGATGTTGATGAAGATTGCCGACAATTACGACGAGGAAGTGGACAACGCCGTGGCCGGCATTACATCGCTGTTGGAACCGATTTTGATCGTATTCCTGGCCGTCGTGGTCGGCATCATCGTCGTGGCGTTGTTCCTGCCCCTGGTGACCATCCTCCAGACCCTCGGCGGCGGCAGTTCGACCTAGGCGAACGGGACACTCAGGATAATCAGTAACCGGAAATTGGGAATCAGGTGACGAACATGAGCGGATTGAGCACTGAAACGGGGCGCGGGAAACGCAGAGGGCGGACGAGCAGCGAACCGCGGCAGCAGCGGACGGCGAGCCGCCGCTCCCTTGCCGCCTTCACCCTCGTCGAGCTGATGACGGTGATCCTGGTGATCTCCATCGTCTCCGGCATCGTGATTGGTGGCGCGGCCTATGCCAACAGGATCGCGATGAAAACGCGCACCCAGGCCACGATCCAGCAGATCTGCACGGCGTGCGAGCGGCATTACACGGACCGGGGATGGTATCCGCCGGACCTGACCTGCTCCAACGACGGCGGCGCGCTCACGGGCAACCAGTTCGTCTGGCCGTGCGAAGCCCTGTGGTTCTGGCTGGAATACTGGGGCCCGCACCAGCAATACCCCAAGGAGCCGTACCTGACGTTCAAGCGCGAACAACTGACGACGGGGAACACCAAGATCAACGCGGCCTTCGATACCACGGCGGGCAACTTCATGCGGATCGTTGATGCCTGGAGCAATCCCGTCAATTACAAGAGCTACGATGGCAACAGCTACAAGTTCAACGATGGCACCATGATGCCGCGCCACAACAACAAGACGACCTCCACCATCTGGGGGCTCAACTCCTATGATATCTGTTCCTACGGCGCCAACGGGACCACCTGGAGCGATCTCGACAAGCCGTTCGACCGCCAGCAGGACTTGAGTCTCGAGCAGACGGTGAACGTGGTCCACTGGAAC
>CAZAAF010000026.1:3269-17524 GCA_964482575.1 uncultured Verrucomicrobiota bacterium
ATCGACCACGGCCAGATCCCCGTTTATTTCTTCAAGCCGTTCGACACGATGGTCAGCAGCGGCGGGACCACCAAACACTGCTACGGCGGCGAGGACAACGACGACATCAACAATTGGCAGCGGCAATAAGCGCCGGTCGGCAGGACGCAGGGACAGGAATACATTTATGAAGACAAAGGCATGGCACGGTCGGGCAGGCGGGGGCTTTACCTTGGTGGAATTGCTGGTGGTCATCAGCATCATCGTGGTATTGATGGGCCTGCTGTTTCCCACCATTGGCACCATCAAGAACGCGGCCAACAAGGCCCGGGCGGGCGCGGCCATCCAGAGCCTCTGCACGGCTTCCAAGGGGTACTACAATGAGTACAGCCAATGGCCGTCGCCCACCAGCGACTCGGACGTCGTGTTGACCTTCAACGGGCTGATCAATCCGGCGTCGGGCACCAAGGCCACCGGCAGTCAGGCGGCGGCCGACAACCCCCGCGCCATCCAGTTCATGGAATTCAGGATCAAAGACGTGACCGTGCCCGGCGTTCCCGCCGGCTCGAGCGCGCTGGCGTTTTACGATCCCTGGGGCATGCCGTACGCCTACAGCTTCGACAACGGCAAGCGGGGCAACTACTACCAGGGGCCGCTCCAGAACGGCACCCCTTCCGGCGCGCAGGGATGGATGGACCAGAACGCCTACGACAACCAGATTTCCGTGCCGTTCAAGGATGATTCCGGCGCGCAGTTCATCCCCGGCGGCTTCGCGTTCTTCTCCGACGGCCCCGATACGCGCACCGGGACCGACCAGTCCGATCCCGGCAGCAAAAACCCGGCCAAGGCCTACGAAGACGACGTCCGAAGCTGGAGATGAGAATGACAACGCGAATCGGCAAACGCAGCTCGTGGAACGTTGCCGCGGAACCCGGGCGTGGAGGTCGCGTTTCGCGTTTCGCGTTTCGCGCTTGCTCCCCCGGCTTCACCCTCGTCGAGTTGATGGCCGTGATCGCCATCATCGGCCTGATGATGCTCGTGGTGGTGCCGGCGATCAATGGCAACAAGGGCAGTGTGCTGATCAGTGCCGCCCGGCAGTTCTCCAACGACTTGAACGTCGCCCGCCAGTATGGCATCGCCCGCAACTACCGGATGCGGGTGGTCATTGCCACCGACAAGACCATCTCGGATTCCCAGACCACCATCCCCGACTTGATCTCGATGCAGTACAGCGCCTACGCCATCATGTACCAGGCGCGGATCGGCTCGGATTCCAGCATCCAGACGACAGGCTGGTTGACGGTAAGGCCGGCCAACCAGCCGAATCTCCCCTATGGCCGGGACCGTTGGTATTACGCCCAGAACTGGACCTACCTGCCCAAAGGCGCCATTTTCGACCCCGCCCAGCAGGATCTGCAATCGGCGGATGGCAAGGGCCTGAATCTGCCCATGACCACGGTCTTCTTTGGCCAGATGGCCAACCAGAACATGTGGGATGGCATCACGCGGGATGTGCTGCCGTTTCCCATTCGGATCAGCGACACGGATCCTTCCCGGGGTTCTGAGATGGCCTTCATCGAGTTCAAGCCCAATGGCATGCCTTCCCTGCCGGGTTCCGTGCGCCTGATCAACGGCAGCGTCATGGTCAGCAGCGCCGCCGGCGGCCGTGGAGCGACGATCATCGTGCAGGGGCGCAGTTCGTACAAATCGGCGAATGGCACCAAGGACCCGGCGGCGTCGAACTGTGTCGTGTTGAGCTGGGACGGTCTCATCGGCAAGATCAAATGGACACAACCGGGAATGTGAAAATGAACGCTGAAGAGTTGAAAGTGAAGCGTGGAGGTTCGGGCTGGATCCCTGGCATGCGGCGACGCCTTTTCCCGATCCGGAAACGCTTCGCGCTTCACGCGTCACGCTTTACCTCCTCCTCCGGCTTCAGTCTGGTGGAGGTCATGATTGCCATCGGTATCGTTGCCTTTGCCGTCGTGGGCATTCTCACCGCCTTTCCCGTCGGCATCGAGGCCGCGCGCGATTCACGCGACGAGAATACCGCCGCCATGATTGCGGACAGTGTTTTTACGGCCATGCGGTCGCAGCACTTCGGCGGCACCTCCATTATGGGCGGCAACGCGTTTGTCTGGCCGGAAGTGCCGATGAAAAAACAGACGGCAGGATTGAAGGCGGACTATACCGGTTGGACCCCCACGGGGAGCATGTACTATTACGGGCGCGACGGCCGGCCCGCCAACGCCGACAGCACCGCGGACGGCAGGCCTCCCACCGCCACGACGCCCTACAAAGGCGACGAGGGCTATTTCGGCATCCGCGTGTACGTCAACAACAACCCATACGAGAACATCAACGGACAGTTTCGCGAGCGGATTGACGATTCGATAGAAAAAATAGCCGACCTGGCGTGTGTCATCGTGGAAGTCTCCTGGCCCGCGCGTGTGCCCTACAACAATCGCAAGTTCAAGCGGCAATTCGACTCCGCCATCTGCAATCTCCACTGACCATGAACACCGCAGACCCCACACGAAACGAGCCGCGCACGACCGCGGAGGCGTGTCCGCCGCCGGTCTCCCCTCCTGCCGGGGTTTCCGGTGTCCGCGCCCACCATCTCAAGGGCGGTTTTACCTTGCTCGAAATCCTCGTGGCCACCGGCGTGCTCGCCGTGATGGTTACGATTCTCTTCTCGTTGTTCGCCGAGGGCTCCAACGCCTGGCGGATGGGGGAAAAGGTTGCGGATGTCAACCAGGGTGTGCGCACGGCAATGTCGTTGATTACCCAGGAAGCGGCGATGGCCGTCGTGGACACCACCAGCAACGCCGCTCTGAGGAGCCTGGCGGTGGTCATCCAGAAGCGGTCCTCAGGGGATCAGCCGGCCGATGATCCGTCGCCCCACGGCGTGTATGAGGACCTTTGTTTTGTCGCCCCCGTGGAGATTGGAAACGATGTCACCAATTGCGTGCTCGCCACGAGCGGATACCGGTCGTTGTGCGGCGTCCGCTATTATGTGGCCAAGGCGACTCCGGTTGGCAACCGGCGGGCTCCGGTGCTGGGCAGTCTGACCCGCGTGGTGTACAGCACGGTCAACAAGGGCAGCATGGCCGATTTCTACAACAACCCGTGGTCGCTCGGCAGCGGGGTCACGACAAACTCCGCCGTCGTTGCCGAGAATGTCCTCTGTTTTCGCGTGCAACCCGCCCAGTACGACACGGCGCAGGGGCTGAAACCGTCCAATGCGCAGATGTTCCATACGATGACCGGGGATGAATCAAAGGAGATCAATTGCAACAATTTCAGCGGGAAAACCACGTGTTACCCCGGCCTTTACATTGGGTTGTGCGTGGTGGACAGCCGGACCGCCAGCCGCATCGACCAGCTCGGCTTGAATGCGGCTACCAAAACGGCGGGATTCCAGACGTACACCAACTGGGCGCTGGTCCACTTCGAAAACTTCTATCCGTGAAATCCCGCAAAGACAGGAGTGCAAGTCGTCACGTGAAACCGAATACCCCATCTTGGAGACTGAACACCGGAAAGCCCCGCCGCGGCGTCGCGTTGATCATCACGCTGACCATCATGGCGCTGCTGCTCATCCTGGCCACGGGATTTGTGGTGAACATGCGTACCGAACGCCAGATCTCCTTCAACTACCGGCGGCAGATCGAGGCGCGTCAGGCCGCCCTCGCCGGCCTCGACACCGGCATCGCCAAGATGGCCCGGTTCTTCACCGATGCCGAGTTTGCCAAAGGCAGCGTGGCGACCATGGCCGGACGCTTCTACTACACCAACGGAGTCAGTGCCACGGTGACGATTCCGAGTGGTGTCGGTATTGCCACGGGGCGACAGGCCTACGGCTATACCAATATGCTCATGTTTTCCTGGATTTTGCCGGGGCCGGGAGGGGTGTACACGCCGGGATTCACCAATTGGGCGGACAAGGTGAACATGAACGGCGGTAATTTTCTATGGTCTCAAACCGCCGGCCAGTCGGGCAGCTATCTGCCCATCGCCAATCCCTGCGTGAATACGTATCGTTCGGGCGGCAACGGCACCTCTTGGGGACCCGACAAGACGGAAGTCTGGGCCTCCTACTTGTGGTCGAATGCCAACCGTGGTGGCAGCAAGTTCGCCTTCTGGATTGATGACGAATCCTCCAAGATCAACCTCTCCAACGCCGGAGCGCCCGATTTGACTCCGTATGGTTACAACAATCTGACCAATTCCTATAGCTCACCAACACCTTTTCCCTATGGCGTGATCGTGCAGCCGGATGTGATGAAGCACACCACCAAGAATCTCAGTTCGGTGGACATCCGAATGCTGGATGTTGGCGTGGCTTGTCCGGCGTATCCGTATCCTGTGGCCAACGGCCCGTGGACGGAGCAGAACACGCTCAACGCCATGGAGTCCGCCCGCAATAGCGGCGGCTCCTGGCTGCCCTTCCAGTCGCCCGATGAAGTCCTGAGTTTGAATACCCAGTTGACCATGAACGACTATCAGGCCGTCAAGTCCTGCGTGACGGCCTACAGCGTCGAGAACACGGATTACTCCTGTTATTTCCGGGCCAGCGGCGGCTCGGGTGGGATGCTGGCGCGCACCAACGTGAGCAATGCGATTGTCAGCCAGGATCAGGCGACGACCTTGTACAACTTCCTGACGCTCGGTGCTCAGGCCAATATCCCCGGAAAATCGGGTGACAAGTCCAGCGTGGACAACAAGATGCTGGCACAGGCGTTCGCCACCGGCTCGTATGGGTACAAGTATTCGAGCACGGAACAGCCTTTTCTTCAGGGCAACCCGGGACAGCTTGCGGCCAACATCGTTTCCTACTTGATGGATCCGTCCGCTTCGGTGGGTCCAGTGCCCATCGGCAGCAGCCCCGCCGTGGCCGGCAGCAAGCCTTACGATGCCACCTATACCCCCAGCGCCAGCGCCGTTCCCACCGGCCCTTGCGGCTTGTGGAAGGCGGCGTATATGAACGAGATCGCCCTGAGTTTCGCCTGGCAGCCTGACCAGAAGCCGGACGGCAAAACCCCCGTCAAGTGGCAGTTGTGGGCGGCACTGTGCGTGGAACTCATCAACCCGTACGAGGTCAGCCTGCCCATTTCCAATGTATCCTACCGGGAGCAATACAATATCATTTTCGACAACGCCGGCTCGCAACTGAAGGTCAATGTCAGTTGCAACAACCCCGCCATTCCCGGGAGCATTAATGAGATGCTCAGCAGCCTGGTTTTGACAAGTTCTGAGCAACTGGATCCCCACACCTACAGTGCGCCGTCTGGGTCGGCCCACAACTACACCAATTTGATGTTCACCTGGGCGGTGACGCCCATTTCGCCCACCAACGTGATCCCGCCCACCATTACGGCGCTTTCGGTGAACCTGCCGACGCAAATCCGCCAGATGATGTGGAGCGGCATGTCCGGCGCTGCTCCGTCGGACCGTCGAAGCATTATTGATTGGTACAGCCAGACGACTCAAGGCAAGGGGAGTTTGCAGGCACTGGGGTCGTTGTCGCCCCAGTCCGCCAATGTCCTCACCGCGAACGCGGCCTTGTGGCTGCCACCCAAGTCGGTCAGTGCAAGACCCGACTTTACGGATGGCAGTGTTCTGGCCGCTTTCTGGGGTCCGAGCAATCCTACCAAGTCGTCTATCGCCAAGAACGATCCCCGCCTCCACGCATGGTATGGACCTTATTACGGTGCCCAGGTCACGCTCGGGGCGATGAACGCGTACTCGGTCAATTACGCGAATGGGGACAATGAATCGCAAAGCTATCCTCCGGAGAGACGTTCCAACTTCGTCATCGCCAACGCGGGCATGAGGTCCGTGGGGGAACTCGGGTTCATCCATACCGGCAAACCCTGGCGTTCGTTGTCGCTGCAGTACTACGGCGCCCAGACCGACGAATCGAGCACGAGTGGCAATACCAGAATCCCCGATTGGGCGTTGATGGATCTCTTTACCGTCAATTCCCTGCCCATCTACGGCCGGATCAATATCAACACCGGCGGCTGGCATTTGGGCAATACCCAGACCGGTCCCTATCAGGGAAGCTATCCGCAATGCGCGACCTTTGAGGAGCGGCGGTTGTATCCCGCTCACCCGAATATGGTCGTCTCCTGGCCGGACGCTTCCTACCAGAACCGATTCAACAACATAGGTTTTGCGTCGCTGGGGCCTTGGGCTTACATGACGTTGCGTACCTCGGCCTACAATGGATACCGGTACAATAATCCCATCGCGGGCGTTAACCAGGTGGCCTACGATACGACCAGCGTGCCGCTGGCCGCTGCTTTGGGGGTCATTCCCAATGCGTCATTCCGCAACAAGCTGGCCACGTACATTTCCAGTTACTATCGGGCCATCAATGCGGGCCGGACCGCCTTTGCGCCCCAAGGCGATCCTTCGGACAGCACTTTTAACCCGAACAAGGACATCTACAACCCGTTCTATTCGGTGGCCCAGATCTGCGAGCTTCCTTGCATGAACTACCTCATCACGGGGAATGGAACGCAAAAGGCTACTACGGATGCTGACCAGGAGGACGTGATTCGCCGGATCTACGGCGTCCTGACCACTCACGGCGACGCATTCACGGTTCACGCGGCCGGTTATTCCGACAGCGGCGAGGCCCGGCTCATTGCGGTCGTCGAGCGCTGCTATGATCCGCTGGCGGCACAACTGAGCGACCGCAGCAAATTCCGCATCCGCCAGATTCGCTGGCTGACCGATTAGCCGTGCACGGTATTCGGCAGGTCTGAAGGCGGCCGGCGGAATACACCGAAAAGGAGTGCGGCAAGAGGGAGATCCGTCCTGCGCCGACCCCACAGAATCCCCCACAGTCCCAATGGCTCGAAATCGCGAAGTCACGTCAACCACGGGACGACAAGTGGCTGCAAATATCTCTCGTGACCCGGCGCATCACCCCTGTTCGCAAGGTGACTTCATCTCGTATATCAGGGACGTTCGCCACGAAATGACGTAAGGCGACCAACCTGCGACAAGGTGAGTGATTCCACCCGCATTTCCCGATGCAACCACGCAAGAAAGGCACGCAGCCTGTCGAGAAAATGATCCACGTCTTGTGCCGTCCTGTGTTGAGGACAACCGCCGGGCATGAGCTCGGAAGAATGGAAATGAATTGTCAGGACCTGACCACCGCGGTCACGGTGCAATCGTGCAGCGGTCTTGAGGACGGGCAGAGCCGTGTGCATTGGTTGAGCGGAAACCGCACCGACGTGCATGGCAAACCATGACACCCAACGTGACGGCATGGGCATGCGATCCAACAACACATCCAGTCGTGGCAATGCCGGTAGTATGGTAATGGGCACCTCCAACACGCTGGAACCACCCGGACGGCGCGGTTCAACCGGATCCGGGAAATATGGGTCCGCCGGCGCGGCCAGGCGTTCAGGGCCTTCGTGGAACCGCCACATGGGAGCGACGCTGCTATCCACACGAATGCCCGCGGTTTCCAGAAGCGAGAAGATCCGGGGACCGATATTGAACCGTCCCATCCGGAACGACGTGGGCGTGACACCCATGTGGCGAATGGACTGGAGAAGGCTTTCCAGTTTGGCCTGCAACAGTTCGCGCGGGATCTGTTCCGATGGCACGGGCTCGGGCTGTGACAGGCTTTGAAAGGGCGGGGTGCTCCATGGGTGAAGATGCGCGCCGATTTCCGCCTTCCATTGCTGTTTCAGCTTCAACAACAGATCACGGCAACTTTCGGCCGTGGCGACGGGATGGGCCAATAACAGGGTTGGTGTGATGCTCCACTCGCGAAACAACGAATCCAAACGCACCAACTCGGCAACGTTTCTCACCGAGGTGTTGTGGGACTCGTATCGGTCGCTGAAAAGACCTTCTTCCTCGACATCAATTGTAACCACGAGTCTCATGCTGTGTCTTGGACGGCCGAGGAGCATCAACTGTCTCCATGCTCCATCGGGTGCTTCTGCCAGACAGCGAGGGTCGGAGGACGTTTTCGACAGTCAACGAAGTGGCGTCGAAACGGTGCACCGGCCAAATCGGAGTTGAACTGTAATCAGCTTAACCTAGGATAGGCAATTGGTATGTTTCACTCATGGGTTGCGCCACTTCTGCCGGGTTCACTCCGGTTTCATCTGGACCTGGCGGAACACTGCGCCGGGCGGCTTGCCGGCCCCTTCACACCCGTGCCGGCAGCGAGAAGCGATGCCCTGAAACCGGGACCCTTGCGCATTCATTTCTGGACGCCACGCCCGCAATTCAGTGCCGTCATCCATGTGCATCGGGTCGTGCCACCGCTGCGCGAACAGGCGTCTGCAAGGGGGTTGCCGTGGCAGATCACATCCGGCGACCGCCTGCCTGAAACGCCCGTGGACTGGCTGATCTGTCTCAAGGGGATTCCACCCTCCAAGACGTGCCCGATGGAACGCACGGTGCTCCTGATTCCCGACGACGCCGACCGCGTGTGGGGTCACCTCCGGCGTTTTGGCCATCTCGTGTCCGTGACGTCGCACACACTGGCCTCGTTTCTCGGCGCCATGCATCCTCGCGTATGGTTCATGGAGGAAACGGAATCGCCCGAATGGATTGACAGCGGGTGCCGCGCGCTTCACCGCGCGCTTCCGTCAAGCCGTCCCCCGCTGCTGTTGTGGCACGGGACATATAAGAGTCTGGACGGCCTTCGGTCGCTGCGGCCGGTGCTGGAGATGTTTGCTCGCGAAACTCCCGTGGAGCTGGTGGTCTTGACGAACACCCCGGCAAGAACCGAGACATGGGACGGTTTGCGTGTACGTTATGTGGAATGGTCGCCTGAAGCCCTGGCGGCTTTGGCCGCAGAGGCTCGTTTGAGCATCGTGCCCGCCTGCTCGACACCCGCCGACTCACATCTGAAGAATGCCGGTCGTTTGCGCCGGCTTTTCGCAGCGGGTTGCCCGGCCATTGGCGACTCGCGTGTGGCGGACGTGGTTGAATTCAGCAGACGTTGCGGTGTGCCGTCGGCCCAAATCGCGGATGAATGGATCGCGGCCTTGCGGCAACTCTGGCACGATTCAACCCGGCTGGACGAGGTCGCCCGGCGCGGTCACGAACTCGTCTGCAAACATTTCTCGACGGATCGCACAGCGGCGCAATGGTTGTGGTTTTTTTGTGCGCAAGGCGGAAAATGAAGTTCGTTTGCCTCATTCCGGCAGAATGCCGCTTTCGACGCCTTTGTTTTCGATGGCGGCGGTCAAACCACTCGGATAGCCTCTCAAACACTTTGATGGAGAAGGAATGCCGCGGTCCTGCGTACGCTGTCCTGAGCGTCAAAGTTCGTGCAACCAAGCAACACACGGTCCTTGCGGGTTGGAGTAAATCACGCGCCTGGACAATGTCCGCGATCCGGCGCGTCACTGCCATCAGACGTGCAGAAGAGAAAGGAACGAATGACAGCATTCAATGTCCCCGGTGTATGGCCACCGCCGGGGAGCACACCAAGGGCGAACCGCAGTTGTTTTGTCCTGTAGCGTCGAGAGCATGAATAACGAACGGCCACTCACCGTCCTGATAACGGGTGCCAGCACTGGCATCGGTCTGGAAACGGCGCAACGGCTCGCGGCTCGCGGCTGCGAAGTCTGGGGTACATCCCGTGACACAACCAGACTGCCACAACTTCCGCGATTCCATCCCGTGCGGATGGACCTCACCGATGACACCTCCATCCAGGAGGGCTTTGCGCAAGCGCAGCGGGAGTCCGGCGGCTTCGACGTGCTTGTCAACAACGCCGGTTCGGCTGTTTTTGGCCCGACCGCATCGATGCCGGGCGCCTTGGCACGCGAGCAGATGCAACTGCTTCTCCACGGCCCGCTCGAATTGATCCGGCTCGCGCTGCCAGAGATGCGCCGGCGTCCGCGCGGCATCATCATTAACATCACATCCCTCGCGGGTCTGTTTCCCATTCCGTTCATGGCCGCCTACAGCGCGGCCAAAGCGGCGCTCAGCGCCTGCAGCCAGTGTCTGCGCCTCGAACTGGCCGGCACGACTATCCGTGTTGTGGACGTGCAGCCCGGTGACATCAACACCCAGTTCCACGCTGCGACGACGCGTTTTGCTTCCGACGAGGACCGCGCGCGCCAGGAGGCGGTCTGGGAAAGCCAGCGACGCGAGATGGCTGCCGCCCCGTCGCCGCCGTGCGTGGCGGAGGAGGTGTGGCGCATCATTCAATCTTCAAATCCACCGCCTGTGGTCGCGGTGGGTGGTTTTTTTCAAGCAGCCCTGGGCCCGCGGGTGGCGAAGTTCCTGCCCGTGCAATGGTTGGACGGTTTGCTCCGCCGATACTACCGGATTTGAGATGAGCAATGACGTTTCGCAACCTATGACTGCAAAACCGGGTCCCGGTTGGTCGCCGCGGAATTTTCGCTTTGACGAACTGGACTGCGATTCCGCCTGCATCCCCTACGGTCCGGCCGAGGTGGAACTGCCGGCGGGGTGCCGGGGACAAGCGATTCGCGTGGAGGGACGGCTCATCGGGCCGGACGCAGCCTACAAGGCGCGATGGGAACCGCCTGCGCAAGTGCTGGCTTTTGAGAGAAACTGGCAGCGGTTCTGTCAGGCCGCGGGCATTGCCCAGTGGAAGGCGCGTATGGAGCAGCGACTGGCCAAATGGCCACACATCGCCGCGCCGCCAACGTTGAAGGTGTGGCTTGACGGCGCGCCACTGTTGCACCACACGCCGGCACAAGAAGGCGTTTTTTTTGCCGAGTGCGCGCTGCCTCCGCGGACGGACAGCCGGGGTGCGTTTCGGCTCGTTTTCCAGTTAAAAAGCGTGATGAGGGCGGAGATTCTTGCAGGTTTGGCAACTCTCCTGCTGGCGGTGCCAATGCCGCTGGTGCTTTGGAAACGAATGCGCGACTGGCAGTTTCGCACGCTTCATCATCGCCGGCTGCGGTTGCTCACGGTGTCGGTGGACGGTGAAGTGGTGGTGGATTTTCGGAATCGCTCGACCACGCCCGGCCCGGCGGCGAAAAAGATGTTCCGGCCGGGCCTGAACATCGTGGGTCACTTCCTGTCCGAAAGCAGCATGGGCGAGGCGGCGCGCGGCTCGGTCCGTGCCGCGGACGCCGCCGGCATCCCCAACCGCCTTGTGCGCCTTCGCATTCCGCTGCCTTTTCGCCAGGAAGACGATTCGCTGAAAGCCCGGCTCTCGCCTACGCTGGCCTATCCGATGAGCCTCTACCATATCTACATGCCGGAAACCGAGGAAATCGAAATGCACCATGGCACCGGCTGGATGAGCGGGCGATACAACATCGCCTTCTGGGCTTGGGAAACCAATGAATTTCCCGATATCTGGGTGAGGCACGCCCGACGCTTCAACGAAATCTGGGCACCCTCCCGGTTCGCAGCGGAAGCGATCCAGCGACGCGTGCCGGTGCCGGTGCTGCCCATGCCGCACGTAATCGATCTCCCGACACCGACCGGCGGCAACTTGCGGGCCAAGTTCGGGCTGCCGGAACATCTGTTCTTGTTTTTGTTTGTGTTCGACTTGAATTCCCTGACGGCACGCAAGAACCCGGAGGCCGTGGTGGAAGCGTTCCGCCGCGTCGCCGCCAGGAACCCGGCAACGGGACTGGTGCTCAAGACGCACAACGTGTCGCGCAACGCCGCCGACGCGCAGCGGTTGCGCGAGCAAATCACCGGACTGTCGAATGTGTTCCTTCTGGACCGCACACTGACCCGGAGTGAGGTGTGTGAGCTGATGGCCTGTTGTGACACGTTTGTGTCGCTGCATCGCGCGGAAGGTTTCGGCCTTTGCGTGGCGGAGGCGATGTTCCTCGGCAAGCCGGTCGTCAGCACCGACTGGTCGGCGACAGCCGAGTACGTCACGCCGCAGAACGGTTTTCCTGTCCGCTACCGCCTTACGCGACTGGAGCGTCACATAGCCGAATACGTCCGCGGCACCGAGTGGGCCGAGCCGGACGTGGAACACGCCGCGGCGTGCATGGAGCAACTCGCCTCCAACCCAAGGTTGTGCGCCGCCCTCGGTGCGCAGGCTGCGCGCGATGTGCAGGATCGGTTCAGCGCCGCCACCGTCGGCCGTCTCTACGCGCAACGGCTGGAGAGCATCCTGTCGTGGTGACAGCGGAAGTCACGGATCATTAACCTATGCCTCCCATTTCCATGGTGGTTTGCCTGCACCGGGAGCGACAATTTCTCTCCCGGTTATTGGACCACGCCGAAGGCTGTTACAATGACCTTATCGTCGTCCACGACGGACCGGACCTGGACGACGTCGGCTCGTTGGTGAAGGCGCGTGGCGGGCGCTTTTTCGAGCGGCCACGACAGTTTTCCGGCGACGGGCATTATCCTTTTGCATGGCAGCAGGCCCGGCACGATTGGATTTTTCGACCCGATGCGGATGAATACCCCGGCTCCTCATTGGCGGCGTGGCTCAGGGATTTCCAATTGATGCCATCACCAGACATGGACATCAGCGGGTTCGAATTTATCATTCCCCTCTGGACCGGGTCCGCGCAGGCGACTCAGCGCTGGCCCTATCGGCCGACACTGATTCATCGCAATCGCATCCGTTATTTCAGCCTGTGCGAACAATGGCTTGTCCCCGACCATTGGTGGCAGCGCGTGGAACAGGTGCTCTGCCATGAACCCGCAAACAGAAATTTCGGCGCTGGTTATTTGCGAAATCTTACGAAACGGCTACGGTTTCTGTACGCGACGGTACTGGGATTGATGCGTGCACCGGATGCATTCGACCGATGGCGTTGGGAGGATCCGGACTGGCCCCCCAAGTGGGAAGCACTTCGCCGACATCCGATGCGCACGGCATTGGTTCGACTGTGGGGCTCGTTTTACGGAAACGCCCGCGAGATGGTTCACAGTGGCGAGCCTTTCAAACCATTGTTGCTGTTGCATTACCCGCTGCATCACTGGATCACCTGCATGGCCTTCCACGCCGTGCAAAAGGAGTGGCGGCGTGTGCAAGCGGAGGGCCTGGAGCCAGGAGGCATGGTGGAACGCGGTGACAGTCCGCAACGAGTGTTCATTCTCGACGGGCCGGAAGCGGACGCACAGTGGGAAACCGCCCGGAGTTCCGGTGGCGAATGCTGGATTGTCTCGAAGCGCGCGCCGCGCAACGACCCGCACCGGATTAGCGAACTGCGGGCGCGCGTGCTGATGCGGCTGGACGATCTTCTGGTCTGCTCCGGGAACCAGACGGCTTGGGCGGACGAGTTTCTCTGCCGAAACCGAAAACAGTCCCCGCTTCGCGCGTGAGCGCGGCTACAGTGCGGCGATTTTCTGAAGAATCTCCCTCGGTCCGGTGCGCGGGCAAATCGCGTCCATCCGCTGCCGCACCGCCTCCGGCAATGCCGGGTTCGTCTTCCACTCGGCGGCTGTGCGCACAAGATCGTCGGGATGAAGGACGAGGTTTGCGATACCGTGCTTGCGGAAGAACTTCACATTGATGAGTTCCTGCGGCATCAAACCACCAAGAGTATTGATGAGCAACGGACAGCGGCTGAGGATGGCCTCGCTGCACGTGCCCGCGCCCGGACGTGCCACGACCGCCGTGACGGAACGCATCAACCGGGCAATGTTGCTGTCGTGGGGCAGCACTTCCACGGGCAGCGACGGGTTCGCGGAAGCCCACGCATTCACGGCCCGCGCGGCTTCGGCCGAGGCGCCGCAGAGCGCCAGGATTCTCGCCTGCACGCGTCCCCGCTTCATCGCCTCCAGAAAGGCGATGTGGTTCTGCGCGCCGTGGCCCGAGGCCATGAGCAACAGAGTGAATTCCTGTGGACGGTGCGATTCCGTCCCGGAGGACTCGTAAAACACTCTCCGGGTCATGAAGCCGCCCACGAACGTTTTTTCCGGCGCCATCCCCCAGCGTACGGCGGCCTCGCATGTTTCCGGCACAACGCCGATGAAAAGATCCGCCGCCGGGTTCACCCAATGCCGGCTGAAGCCGTAGCCGCCGTGCAGTTCATCGCAATAGGTTACACAACGGACACGGTCGCGCCCGAGCACCGAACGCGCAAAATCAAAAAAGGTGTGATTGAGTGAGTCGTGAACACTCAGCACCACATCGGGGCGCATCCGCTCCAATACCACTCGGAAGCGCCCCGCTCCGAGCGGTGTTGCCGACCGGATGACGGATGCGACTTCGAGGAAATTGAAATACAGGTGATGAAGCCGGGGCGCGGTGCGTTGGATCCAATTATAGGTTTCAACGCCGAACGCATAGAGCCAGTGTGAATCCTCCAAGGGCCGGT
>CAZAAF010000027.1:0-17112 GCA_964482575.1 uncultured Verrucomicrobiota bacterium
CCTGCAAAAACTCGCCCCGTCCAGCATCCTGCTGGGACTGGTGGCGGTGTGCGCCGCCGGCGGCGTCCTGCTGTTGGCGTTGCATCGCGCCGCCACGCGGCGAACAACGGCTTAAAGCGCTTCCTTCAGCTTCTTCCGCGCATCGGCCATGGTTTCCTTGCCGGCTTCGATGGCGGCGTCGAACTGTTCCTTCTTTTCCTTGAGGACCTTCTTGCCCGTCTCGAGCACGTCGTCCACAATCTCCTCGGCCTCATCCTTGAACTCGTTCGCCTTCTTGGCGAGCATCTTGCGGGTTTCCTTGCCGGACTGGGGCGCGTAGAGCAGGGCGACGCCCGCACCCACGACGATTCCGGCCATGAAAGCCACCAGCACTCCACCCACGTTGTTGCTTCCGTTTTCTGCCATATCAGTTCTCCTTTTCAGTTGTGACATCCTGGGTTGGCGACCCGGCCTGGGGCCGGCGCATGAAGAATTGCAGGAAGCCGAGCATCCCCTGGAAAAACGCCCGGGCATTGGTGAAACTGCTCGCCACGCCGTTGCGCACGGTATTCCGCACGAAATCCGCGGTGGTTTCCGCTTTGTCCACCCAGTCCCGCACGTCCTGCACGATGGAACCGACGGTGTTGAGTTGGGTCAGCGCCGTGTTGGAAAATTTCTGCATGTGGTCAAGCAGTTGCTCACCCTTCTGCGAAAGCGATCGTAAATCCGTCGCGATCAGGTCCAGCTTGCCGTTGATCTTCTCCAGCAACTGCCAGAACTTGGCGGCCGCGATCACTGCCACGACCGTCCACAGGACGAGCACGCAAGCGATCACCACGATTGCGATGGCTGCGTAAGTTGGCATAAATTTTATTCCAAGACCTCCGGTAAATTCTGGCTTACGCTACCAGACAGGTCCAAACTGTGCAAGCCCGGCTCTACAGTTGGCCCGGCTTTTTGCATCTATGAGCGATTCCGGCTTCAATCCATCCCGGTCAGCCGACCGTGTGCCCCGGGAAACGACTGTCGTCTTCCTCGAATGCCAGCGCTGCGCCGCCTGCTGCCGCTGGCCGGGACAGGTGCGGCTCACCGACGCGGAAGTCACGCGGCTGGCGGCGTTCAAGGGAATGGCGGAGCCCGATTTCATCCAGCGGTTCACCCGGCTGGCGGGCGACCGGCACGGGCTGGCGTTGCAGGAAAAGCCCAATGGCGAATGCATCCTGCTGGACGGCGACGCCTGCACGGTGCAACCGGTGAAACCGCAGCAATGCCGCGATTTTCCGCACTTGTGGAACAACCCGGGATTCGAGACACTGTGCCGCGCCATCCCGCGGCCGGTGAGCGACGAGGAACGTCGCCGGTGGGTCGCCCAAGCCACGGGTCGGGAAAGAAGCCTATGAAACCGAACTTTGTCAAACCACTCGCTGCCATCGTCCCCCTGCCCCTGCTCTGCGCCGCCGCCCTTGCCGCGGATACCGCGAAGCCGAACATCAACTACGACGAATCCAAGGTCGGCCACTTCACCCTACCCGATCCGCTTGTCTGCGCCGACGGCACCAGGCCGGTGCCCGGCGTGTCGAGCGCCGAGCCGGTGCACGAAGCGCCGCGCGGAGGTGTTGGAACTGTTCCGGACACACGTCTATGGGCACAGCCCGGAGAAACCCGCCGCGATGAAGTGGGAGGTCACCGGCGAGGACAAGAACGCGCTCGGCGGCAAGGCTACCCGGCGCGAGGTGACAATCTATTTCCTCGGGACGAAGGATGGGCCGAAGATGGACCTGCTGGTCTATCTACCAAACGGCGCGAAGCGGCCCGTGCCGGCGTTCCTCGGCCTGAGTTTCGGCGGCAACCACGCCGTCGCCAACGATCCCGGCGTCAAACTCTCGTCGGTCTGGATGCGTCCCAGCAAAGAGAAGGGCATCGTCAACAACCGCGCCACCGAGACGTCGCGCGGCACCGAGGCGGGCCGCTGGCAGATCGAGACGGTGCTCGACCGCGGCTACGCGCTGGCCACTGCCTACTACGGCGACATCGAGCCGGACTTCCCCGAAGGCTGGAAGATTTCCACGCGCGCCGCGCTCTCGAAGGACGGCGCCAACACGCCGTTCGCGCCGGATGCGTGGGGCGCCATCGGCGCGTGGGCGTGGGGCCTGAGCCGCGCGCTGGATTATCTTGAAACCGACCGGGACGTGGATGCGAAGCACGTGGCGGTGATCGGCCACTCGCGGCTCGGCAAGACCGCGCTTTGGGCCGGCGCGCAGGACGAACGGTTCGCCCTCGTCATCTCCAACAACTCCGGCGAAGGCGGCGCGGCACTCGCGCGGCGGTGGTTCGGCGAGACGACGGCTACCATCAACAAGGCGTTCCCACACTGGTTCTGCGGCAACTTCAAACAATACGCCGACAATGAATCGAAGCTGCCAGTGGACCAGCACGAGTTGATCGCGCTGGCTGCGCCGCGGCCGATCTATGTGGCAAGCGCCGAGGAAGACCGTTGGGCCGACCCGCGCGGCGAGTTTCTCTCCGCGAAAAACGCCGAGCCGGTTTACAAACTGTTCGGCAAGGAGGGCTTGGGCGTGGACGACATGCCCGCCGTCAACCATCCCGTGGGCGTCACCATCGGCTACCACATCCGCACCGGCAAACACGATGTGACCGCGTACGACTGGGAGCAATACCTCCGCTTCGCCGACCGGCATTTCGGACACGAGAAATAGGCGGCGGCGGCCGGCTCGACACGCATTCGCAACCCGCGACTCTGCCGCGGAACATTTAGGACCGCTTTTCCCGCCACCGAGTGGCGGGCCACGAAACGGCCTCATTCCTTCCCGTTCGCATAAAACACCAGCCGCGCGGCCCTGGGCGCGAGGGGGGCGATGTCGATATTGTTCCCGCCGGCCTTGAGATACGCGGTCACATCGAGACGAAACGGCCTGCCGATGACGCCGCCGGCATACCGGCCGTTGACCGTGACGGCCGCGGCCAGTTCCGGCGCGGGCAACTCGTCCATCTCCAAATAAACCCGATAAGACGCGGGGTTGAAATTCATCGGCACGGCGGCCAGACCGTGGAAGGGGTCCGCGGCCTTCAACGGGCTGACCGTAACACCCTTCGCCGGCAACGGTGCGGGCGTCGGTGCGGGCGTCGGTGCGGGCGGGTTTGGCTGCCGGATCACCTCAACCGTGCCGCCGCCGGGTTTCGTCATCGCTTCAAGCCGCAGCGGGCGCGGCCGTTTATCCGGCTGGAACACCAGCACCACGCTCTCATTCGGCTCCAACGTCAGCGACACCTCGACAGCACGGTCGCCAAGGCGCTGGCATGGAACCGATGCGACCTCGTTGCGCACGGCGTCCCAGACCTCCGGCTCACCCGCAGCGGTCACGCGGAACTTGAAGCGCCGCGCCGCGCCCTCGTGGTTCTGGTTGCAGACGAGGAACACGTCGCGCCCACTCTTGACGCGGTGCAGCACGTGGAGCCAGTGATCCGTCGCGCCCTCGACCACCTCCAGCGTCGGATGCACGCCGCCATCCTTCGTCAACGCCTGCTGCAACTCCTCCGGCGTCGGTGCCTCGCCAAGGAAATACGCCCGGCCACCCGCGGGGTTGGTCCTGCACGCAGCGAACGCCGGCCCCGCCGGACTGCCCCAGATGGCGTCGCGCAACGCGACGATATCGGCCGCGGTTTTGCCCATCGTCGCGGACTTCGACGGGAGGAACCCATAGCCAACCACGATGCCACCGCTGTCGAAGAACCGCTTCACCTTCGCCAGCGTCGCGTACGTGATCACCTCGACCGGCGGCACCACCAGCACCCGATAACGCTCCTGCCGCAACACCACCTGCCGTCCGCCCAGGTCCGCGTCGCGCTCGAAGACATCCCACGGCAGCCAGTCGCAATCGAACAGCGCGTCCTGCAGGCTCTCGCTAAGCTGCTCGGGCGGCACCATTTTGCCGACCTGCCGCGCGTTGCCGCAAAAGAGCAGCGCCACCGGACAGACATGCCGGCCGCCCGCCAGCAACAGGCTCAACCGGCTCGTGTAATCCGCGTACACCCGGTAGAGCGGCCAGCGCGGCTCATCGTCGTCCATGTAAAAATACGGCGGACAATCCCGGTCGCGCGGGGCGCGCGGGTTGAACGAGTGCGGGATGATGAAATTCACACCGCTGACCTGCATGTGATCGGTCCACCATTTCATCTCCGGATACGTGAGGTCCTGGCCGCGGGCGCCGAAGATCTCCACCATCGCCACGTCATCGACCTTGCCGAAAACGTGCGAGATGGAACTCGCGAGCTTGGGCGTCTGCCAGCAGGGCGCGTTGCGAGCCGCGCGTTTGCCCATCACGAACTGGTCGAACACCGCGTCAATCGCCCCCATGTCGCTGTACCGCTGAAGCCGCATCATGTCGCCTGCACAATACTCCGGGTGCAGGTAGAGGCTGCCGTGCTCCATGAAGTGGCCGATGGACTTGACGCGGTGGCGGTGACACCAGTCGGTCATGCCGCCGTACATCGTGCGGCCCCACGCCTCGGCGAAGGCATCGAGATACTGGAAGCGCGCCGCCGTCTGTTCCTCGCCGGCCAGCTCGAACTTGTAGGCGACATAGGCTTTCTTCCAATCCACCCGCCGCTCCAGCAACACGCGTTCCAGTTCCGTGCCCCAGTCGCCGCGCGTTTCCGGTTCGTCATAAAAGAATCCCGGGATGGTCCGGCCGAAATCGTCCCTGAACGCGTCGTAGTGTGGCTTGTAAACCTTCTCCAGGAACCAGTCCACGCAATCCCGGCTCGCGCCGTCCACGCTGAGTTGCTTGCCGCGATGCTGGCCGAGACCCGGCGCGTGCTTGTGGGTGAACTTGATTACGCGCCATTGGCCCGCCGGCACCTTCCAGTTCAACGTGCCTTCCTGAAGGAACGGGGCCAGATCCTTGAGCGAACTGCCGTCGATCCTCCCATCGGCCGTCACACGCGCGGACACCGTGGCCACGTAGTTGTCGCGGTTGTGTCCTTCCACGGAAAACTCGGCGGGTCCCTCCACATCGGTCACGGTGGCCACCAGTTGTTTGGCCGAGTACTGTGGCAGCACCTTGCCTCCGATGCCCTGGCTCGGCCACCACTTCTCGTCGAAGATCCACATCGTGAGGTTGTGCTTCTTCGCCGCCGCCAGGCAGATGCCCAGGTCGCGGAACCAGCCATCGCCCAGCCAGTCACTGTGCGGACGCGATTCGGCGGTGAAAGTGCCGTTGCCGCCCTCGGACACTTTTTGCAGGTAAAGCTCCAGCCGTTCCCGACTCTCGTCGCCGTGCAGCCAGAACAGAGGTCCCGTCAGCCGGCGCGCCTCCATGGGCAGCTCGCGCCACTGCCGCTCCAGTGTCCCCCAGTCCGGTTCAGCGGTTGCGACCGTGCTCGCGACCGTCGCCATCCCCAACCATCCCAAGATCGCCCATCTCGCCCGATGTCTCATGATGTCCTCTCCTGTTTCTGAATGTTTCACGGTCAAGACCATCTACAGGCGCTGCACCGCGAAGATGCCACCAACCTCACCCACCGACAAACCCAAATCGCCAATTCTCCACCCAAGACCCGCAACGACCTGCGTCCTGTCGATGTTTGTTTTCCTTCGTTCGTCCATGCCAGTCACTGTTTGCCATTCAACGATATGGCTTCGTTTCATCAAATAATGTCGAGATTAAGCACAACTACTTGTCAATACAGTGTTTATTCATTTGGCTTCGTTTCTCGACCGCGTTTCCGTCACTATTTCCCCCATTTTTCCAATGGATTTCTGAGTTTTTTGGGCTGCAATCAGTCAACATTTGGCTTCGTTTTTACCAATCGTTTCCACTGAGATTCTTCATAATTACTTGCATGTAAACACCTTACACATAATTTGCATTTGGCTTCGTTTCGTAAAATGCAGGGTTTGGATATCCGGCAACCAATCCACACAAATCCAGTGGGTAAAGACGGTCTCCCCTACGGATTTCAACTGAATCCGGAGTTGTTTCTTTCAACTCTGGTGGCTTCATGGATTATTCTCCTGTCGATCCTCCATCCCCCCATTCCAAGTCAAAATCTCCCGCCTCTGGCTTCGTTGCGGGGAAAAAGATGAGTTCTGAGGACACTCCTGCTGCGCGTTTCTGGGTGCAGCGGCGGGAGGATTCCCGGCCGGGAATGCGCCCGCTCTCGCTGTGACCCCGTTCGTCTTCACAGTCCCATTATAGAGATAATACATATCATATGCAAGAGAAATATACTTTTAATGGCAAACGAATACTCCAGGCGGTCCGCCCGGCCGCTTCCAGACCCGCTGCCGGCTACTTTTTCACTGAAATTTCATTGACCGGGGCGAGGTCCTGGCGCAAAATTGCGGGTGGTTGGAGCCGAAAGCAGTGGAGTGATGGAAGTGGACTGCGGTTATTATTTTCGAGAGGTCAACATGCGATTCTTATCGGGTATGTTTGGACGAACCCATGGGCTGTCGTTGCTCGCGGCGGCCAGCACGCTGATCGTGGCCGACGTGGCCCAAGCGGGGTTTGACTACGACTCACAGGGCAATCCGTTCGTCACCGGTCAGGCGCTGGTTTCCTTCAAGCCGGGCACCTCCCAGCTCACCATCAAGTCCATTCTGGCCAAGTACGGGGTGGACCCCGCCGCCGCCCAATTCATGGATACCCAGACGGTGTCGGTGAACTTCGACGCGAGGAAGGACGTGCAAACCTTCTGCCAGCAGTTGAGCACCTCCAGTTGGGTCACCTCGGCCAGCCCCAATCACGTGTACCACTGTTACTCGAACGATCCGTATTACACCTACCAGTGGGGCTTGATGTTGCCGGGTGCCAAGGTCGGCGCAGATTTCGTGGACGGATGGAGCTATGTGAGCACCTACAACGTCCTGCGTGGCGGGACGAAGGTGGCCGTCATTGATTCGGGGCTGGATCTGCGGAACTTGGATTTCGGGGCTTATCCTTCCTCGGCCACTTATCTGCCTTTTACGCCCGGCATTTACGCGGCCATGACGTTCACCAATGCCACGCCTTACTCGGCGGTTCAGCTCAACCCTCCCACCACCGGTTTTGCACCGGGCAGCCCATGGGATGATGTCGGCCACGGGACGCATGTGGCGGGCATCATCGCCGCCAAGACCGGCGACGCCGTCGGTATTGCGGGAGCGGCTCCCGCCTCGATCATCTATCCCATCAAAGCCGGAGATCGCTCGGGCAGTCTCACCGAACAAAACATTGGACTGGCCATCCGGTTCGCGTCCACCAACGGCTGCCGGGTCATCAATATGAGCTTCGGTGGAACCGCCGGGACCAACGCCGTCTGGCTGACCAACAGCGTGGTATTCGCCCTGACTCAAACTGTGGATCGCACCGTTACTCCCAATACCACGTTCAAGGGCTGTGTGCTCGTGGCCTCCATGGGAAATGACGCTGCGCAAGTGGCCAACGACCCTGCCGATATTCCGGGGGTCATCGCCGTGGGCGCCCAGAAGCCTGATGGCACCCCCGCGGCTTACACCACACTGGGCCCGTGGGTCCAAGTGATGGCACCCGGCGGCGACGGTGGCACGGGTTGGGGCGCCTCCGACAACTATTCCGGCCAGATCTTTTCCACGTATCCCCGGTATAACTGCTCGATCGGTCCTCCGCTGATTCCGTCTCCCACGATGACGAATCACTCGTACATGTCCGGCACCTCCATGGCCGCGCCACACGTGTCGGCGGCGGCGGCGTTGTTGCTGCAAAAGAAATCCTACCTGAGCGCCGCCCAGGTGGCAGCGCACCTGGCCCTGTACTCGATCCATGTGTCCCCCATTGCATGCGTCACCAACTCCCTGGGAGCGGCCACGCAGATCCCCGACTCGGCCACGGACTCCAACGATACGGTCAACGGCGCGAAGTGGGGTTACGGGCGGCTCTCCGTCAGCAATCTGCTCAGAGGCCAGCAGCCTGCGTTGGGAAGCACCACGGGCACTCCGCACCTCTTCCCATTCAGTCCGCGCAATCACTTCGTCTATTCGGGTTCCAGCATCCCGATCACGAGCTGGTCCCTGACAGGATTTGACTCGGTAGACGTGGTGCGCGCCAATGCAAGCAACGTGTTCCGGGTCACAGTGGTGGACGACAACGGCGAACGCATCCCCACGGCGCAGGTTTCAGCCAAATTCACGCTCCTCGCGTGGCCCACATACGGTTATCCGACCCGGCTGCTGACCAACATGGTGCTGAATGACGATGGCGCGCACAGTGATCTGCTTGCCAACGACTGTGTGTACGGTTGTTCCAGCTTCATCCCCGGGGAATACTCCAACCTCATGGTCCAAGTCCAATACACCGTCACGGCGCCCGGCACGAGCCTGAAGGCAAATACCAACAAAGTGGTCAACCTCTTGATCAAGTAAACAAACGTTCCATTTCAACTCGGACGATCCGGGCGGGTTTTATTTGCAAACCGACCCGGATCGTCTATTTTTCCCCCCAATGAATGGTTCGTCCGGATCGCTTTTTCAACTGCCCAGCTCCTTGAAAGCTGCAGGCCCCACCTGTCCGGGCATTGCCAGAACGCGATGCCGGCAGGTGTTGAAAACCGCCGGATACAGACCCGCGCTTCTGGGTGGAGTCTGGGTGGCCGCCGTCTGTCTGACGGGATGTGGCGATCCACCCATCACCTCGTATCGCGCCCCGAAGGACCAACAGGCGGAAGCGTCCCGTCCTGAGCCTCATGCACACGGCCACGGCCCGGCACGCCCTGCGCCGGCGTCCTTGCAATGGACACTGCCGGCCGGATGGAAGGAAACAACGCCGGGCCGGATGAGTCTGGCCGTGTTTGCCATTGCAGGCGAAGGCGGCGGTAGCGCGCAGGTCAGCATCACCGCCCTGCCCAATCTCGCCGGGCACGAAGCCGACATTGTCAATATGTGGCGTCAACAAGTGGGTCTGCCCTCCGTGGAGGAGGCCGAAGCCACGTGCCACCTGCAACCGGTCGACATCGGCGGTGAAAAGGGCAGCCTTTTCGAAGTCTCTTCGACGGGCGACACGACGAACACACCCACACGCATTGTCACGGCGATGGTCCATCACGGCGACGCCAGTTGGTTTTACAAACTCATGGGCGATGCCCGGACGGTCGAGGCCCAGAAACCGGCCTTCACCCGGTTTCTGAAATCCGTTCGCATCCAACCAACCGCCGCTGCGGCCGAACCAACGTCCACCGCCCCTCCTCCGCCAGCTTCCGTCGCCACGACCGGACCGAAGTGGCGCGTGCCCGCCGCATGGACGACGGTCGCCGCTGGACAGATGCAACTGGCCAAGTTCACCGTGCCAGCCCGCGGCGACGCCCATGCCGAGGTCACGGTCAGTATTTTCCCAAGCGACACGGGCGGGACGCTCGCCAACGTCAATCGCTGGCGGCGCCAGATCGGTCTCGAGGCCATTACCGAAGCGGACCTGCCGGGCCAGACCACGATTCTGAATCCGCCCCATCCACAAGCCTTCCTGACGGACCAGAAGAACAACGGTCAGCAACTGATTGCCGCCGTTGTGCCGCGGGCCGGGCAATGGTACTTCTACAAGCTGCTCGGCGACGCTGCCGCCGTCGGGCTGGAGAAGGAGGCCTTTGTGGCCTTCGTGAAATCGGAACCGTAAATGACCACCGATCGTATCTGGCGTTTCCTGACCTCGCTGCGTCTCACGGTCGTGTTGCTGGCGTTCAGTGTGCTGCTGGTATTTGTGGGCACGATCGCGCAGGCCGACGAAGGCCTGTACGTGGCGCAGGAACGCTACTTCAAGCACTGGATCGTCTGGGGCATCAGTTTCTTCGGCCACCAGATGCCGGTCCCGCTTCCCGGCGGCTATCTGCTCGGCCTGTTGCTGCTTCTGAACCTGCTCGCCACCCATCTCAAACGGCTCGAGTGGACCTGGCGGAAACTCGGCATCCACCTGACGCATGCCGGCGTCATTTTGCTGCTGGTCGGGCAACTCACCTCCGACCTGTTCTCGCGCGAAACCCAGATGCGGTTCGTCGAGGGCCAGACGCTCCATTATTCCGAAAGCCCGCAGACCTTCGAACTGGTGTTCATCACGGGAGCGGACGCCGTGACGGATGAGGTGGTGGCGATCCCGGCCCGTCTCCTCGCCAATGGCGGCGAGTGGCGGCACGCCCGCCTGCCGTTCACGGTTCGCGTAAAGACGTACTGGCCGAATTCCGACCTGGCCTTCCGCGCACCGATGCAGCCCAATGCCGTGCCGCTGGCCTCCAAAGGCCTTGCGCTCCACTTCGATTTCACGCCGGTCGCCGAATCGCACCGGAGCGAGGAACGGAATGTGCCCACGGCGGTGATCGAACTGGTGTCGCCCAAGGGCCCGCTGGGCACCTGGGCGGCCACCGGCTGGGCCGGCGACGAAACACTCGTGGCCAATGTGCGGGCGAATTTCACGCGCCAGGCCGGAGCGGACACGACCGAGGAAATCCTCCGCCGTCTGGTGGAACCGCAGACCGTCCAGGTCGATGGCAGGACCTGGACGCTCACGATGCGCCCGGTGCGCGCATACAATCCCTTCTCGCTCACGCTGCTGAAGACCACCCACAAGGTGTACCCGGGCACGGACATCCCGAAGGATTTCCGCAGCCGTGTGCGCATCGAGAACCCGCAGACGGGCGAAAACCGCGAAGTGGATGTTTTCATGAACAGCCCGCTTCGGTACGGCGGGCTGACGTTTTACCAGTATCAGATGGGCCGGGATGAACTGGACGCAAACCGCGGCACGAGCACGTTGCAGGTCGTGCGCAACCCGTCGTGGCTTGCGCCGTATGCCGGATGCATTCTCGTCGGCATCGGGTTGTGCGTGCAATTCATGATTCATCTGGCCGGTTTCGTGTCGAGGAAGAAGACTGCATGAAAAAGGCGTTCCCCATCCTGGTTGTCGGCGTCATGACGCTGTGGGTGCTGTCCACGCTTCGCCCGGCCGTGGACAAGGATTTTGCCTTCACCGGATTCGGCCGGCTCCCGGCGGTGTTCAACGGCCGTTGCCAGCCGCTGGATTCCATTGCACGCAATTCGCTTCTGCAAATCCGCGAGAAGCAGGTGGCCAATCTGGAACCCTGGAAAGGAGATCTCGAACACCCGACCCTCATCCCCGCCATCGAGTGGCTGGCGGCCGTGACGATGAAGCCCGAAGCGGCCGACGCCTGGCCGGTGTTCCGGGTGGATCACCCCGAACTCATCGCGCTGCTCAAGTTGCCGGAGAAGGACAAGGAGAAGCATTCCGACGGCAAGCATTACTCCTGGAACCAGATTCAACCGTCGCTGGACGCGCTGGACGCCGAGAACCGGCGCGTGGGCAAGACCGAGGCGGCCATGCGGACGCCCTTTGACCAGGCCGTGCTGAGGCTTCAACAATGCCTGACGTTGTATGTGCAGTTAAGGAACACGCTCCAACCGGAGGACGCCAGGGACTGGCCCCGGGAATTGGCCGACTATGAGCACCTGGTGGCCTCGGCCCGGGCGGGACATCTTGAGAAGGCGGCCAACGAACAACTGGCCCGCAGCCTGCGACGTTTCGAAGCCATGGCCAACATGGAACCGCCGCTGGTGGTGCCGCCGGCCTCCGCCAACGATTCCTGGAAGCGCATGGGCGACGCGTTGACAAATTACGCCCGCGACAGCCGGGAAAACAATGCCGTCCACCGGTATGCAGCGATGGCCGGCGCGTTTCGGAACGGCAAGTCGGAGGAATTCAATCGCGAACTGATGGCGTACCGCCAGTCCCTCCTGCCGGCATTCGATGCGGAACTGACCAAGGTGAACCGGGAATCGCTGTTCAACCGGCTCCAGCCGTTTTACACCGCGTTGGTCATCTACGTGCTGGCGTTCCTGTTCGTGTGTGTTTCGTGGGTCAACATGTCCGACACGTTGCGCCGGTCGGCGGTGTATCTTGCGTGGCTCGCGTTCATCGTCCACACGGCGGGATTGGGGTTCCGCATGTGGCTGGAAGGGCGTCCGCCCGTGACGAACCTCTACTCGTCAGCCGTCTTCGTCGGCTGGGGTGCGGTCGTGCTGGGATTGGTATTGGAGCGGCTGTATCGCGACGGCATCGGCGCCGTCGTGGCTGCGTCCATGGGATTCCTGACACTGATCATCGCGCACCATCTATCGATGGGCGGCGACACGATGGAGATGATGCGCGCGGTGCTGGACACCAATTTCTGGCTCGCCACGCATGTCGTCACCGTGACCATCGGGTACTCCAGCACGTTCGTGGCGGGGTTTCTCGCGATCCTCTACGTCTTGCGCGGGGCTTTCACGCGGTCGCTCAGCGCCGACACCGGTTCGGTCCTCGCGCGCATGGTGTATGGCATCGTGTGTTTCGCGACGCTGTTCAGCTTCATCGGCACCGTGCTCGGCGGCATCTGGGCCGATCAATCCTGGGGCCGGTTTTGGGGATGGGATCCAAAGGAAAACGGCGCGCTCATCATCGTCCTCTGGAACGCGCTCATCCTGCACGCCCGCTGGGCCGGCCTGATTCGCGAGCGCGGTCTGATGAACATGGCCATCTTTGGCAACATCGTCACCGGGTGGTCGTGGTTCGGCGTCAACATGCTGGGCATCGGCCTCCACAGCTACGGTTTCATGGACGCGGCTTTCAAGTGGTTGATGGCGTTCGTCATCAGCCAGTTTGTGTTGATCGCCATCGGCCTGTTGCCCGACGAATACTGGCTCAGCCGGCGCCGCGCGTCGTCCACCGCGCCGCGAACCTGAGATTCCGTCCAACCGCAGCCTGACGGGTCTTCATGAAAACCGGCGAGTCCCGGTGAAACGCGATGACGCTTGGGTTGCCCCCGGCCGCTTGACCGGCGCGCGCGCCGCCCCGGAGGATCCCCCGGCAAACAACTGCCGTGCTTCACGCAAGAGCCGGCGTATCTGACTGTCGTCGGTGTGCTCGCTGAATCCCGCCCGGTGTTTCAATAAATCGAATCGCAGCCGGCCTTCCAGTTGTTGCCGGCACGCCTCCCGTTCCGCGTTCCAGAGTTTTTGAAGCTGTATCTTGCGTTCATTGGAATTCCTGGCCCGTTTGCCGGGTGGTTTCCGTCCATCCTGAATCGCGTGCGATACCATGTTACCTCCGTCGTTTCAAAATCAGCCGCCATCCATCCTCGTGGAGAACTCCTGCCATGGACTCAACGGGCCGCCACGGCGCACCAGGCGCCGTTTCTGTACTGGTAGTGGTCCTGTCCGATCCTCACCCTGGCGCCTGCATCGAACGAAAGGGCCAGGGAGTGCAGGTTCATTTGCATTTTTCCTCCGTTCCATTGGACATACGGCCAGCCCTCGGCTTTCACATGGAGAATTTCGCACCCTTTCTTCATCTCCACAAACAGCATCGGCCCGTCCACCCCCCGCTGGCACCCCCAAGTGTCCACATCCGAATGGATGGCCGTCTGCGACCGGATGCGATACCGCTCATGCAATTCCGTCAGACGATCCGCAATGCCCTTCCGCGCCTCCGGGGACAGCGCCGCGGGCAGCAAGCCCAACTGGTCCAGACGGACGACCATACAGAGCAGTTTCAACGCAGCCAGATCGTTGATGGTACCCGGGTTGGAAAAAGATGGAGCCGGTCCGCTGGCGACTGCGGGACGGTCGTCGGGGAAGTGACGAGCCACCGGCTCCAAGACGGTTTTGAGACGCACTTGCGGCGCGAGGGCACTCATCTGGACTGTCTCGCCGCCGGGCAGTGTGACCGCCCCTTTTCCGCGAAGATAAACGTAGCCCTCCCTGGTCAGAAGAAACGTCAGGGGATCCAAGGGATCGTTCTCGCCGGCGAAGACATACCGGCCCAAGGTCACCTCGCCCATGAACCGGTGAATGCTGCCGGCCGTCCCCGCCGGGAGCAGGAGCAACCGGTCTCCCGCCTGGACATAATCGAACATGAGATGCCCATCGCCCTCGTACAACGCCCCCAGGCGAATTCCTTCCACCAACGACACGCCGCAAAGCGGTTCGAACTTCTCCCGCTCGAACAGACGCGGGACCGTCTGCCACACCGCACCCGCCGCGTACATGGAGCTGTAATCCACACCGGCGCGTTGGAACATGACATCGACCTTCGTTTTCAGCATGTTCAACGCGGCACCCGGCTGTTGGGGGTAAATCCATTCCAGGGAGATGTCCTTGCCCGGGCGTTCGCTGGTGTCCCGGGCCGTCGGGAGGCTTCCACGCCCCGTGATACAAATCTTGCCGCGCAATGAACCGGTACCTGCAGGCCGGATGTCCGGGATGACGTAAAACCCTTTCGTCCCGTTCTTCTCAATGATCTCCATCAGTTGCGCTTCCAAGGCAGGCATGTCGCCAATTGATCCCGCTGTGCTTCCCACGTGGTTGTCGGCCGTGCCTTCCGCCCCGGAGAGGACCCCGCAAATCCACAACGATCCCGCGATCAACCACCCGCCCGCTGTCCAGATTCTCGTTCCTTTGCTCATGTCCATCCCGTCCGTTCCCGTTGTCATTCGTCGCCAGGCTCGCCCCTCAGATGCGGATGCGCACACCGCCGCTGACACATTGCAATGAGTAGTTCGCGCGGCCGAGTTCCGCGTCATAGTTGATGAAGACACTGATGTCCCGAGTCCACCGCACCGAGAAGCCCACGCCCACCACCGCGCTGTCGCGACCCAGTTGGGGTCCATAAACGGTAAAAACGTTGCCGGCGCCGTTGGCAAACCGGGAATCCAGACCCACGCTGCGGTCCAGGTATTCGTGCCGCCAGCCGAGGTGGAACTCCGGCATCAACACCGTCCGGCCGATTTCAGTTTGATAAATCACGTGCGCCCCGAGCTGGGATCGCAGCGAGTCGGCGCTCTGCGACTGGATTTGCAGCGGCAACAACGAACCGTTTTCGGTGAAGTTGTTGATGTCCACGCGGGTGTATTGCAGCAACGCCTGTGGACCGAACGTCCAGGGTCCCTTCTGCCAATCGTAACCGCCGCCCAGCAATCCCTCGACCTCGCCGCCGTCGGTGTTACCGGTGGCGGTGCTGGTCGTGCCACCGGTGCCAAGTCCCTGCCGTTGTGTGTCGTAATCGCAGTACCCGCCGCCGACCATCCCTTCCACATGGAAACCGTTGTTGAACCAGACGCCGTAGGCATCAGCCCGGCCGCTGTTGGCCGTGATGCGGCCGTCGCCGGTGAGACTCACCGTGCTGTTGGCGTACCCCAGCGCCAACCCCACCGCCAGTTGATCGCTCAACCGATAGTCCGCGCCGACGGTGAGGCCGCCGCTGGTGATGTGATAACCGCTGGTGTTCGCGTCCCCGTTCACGCCGATGAACTCGCCCGCGCCGCCCACGAACACACCCCACGGATTGTCGGCTGTCTGCCGCCAGAGGCTTTTTTGCTCCGTCGTATGCACGTCCGCGGGCTTGGGCGACACAAACTGCGGCAGGGCATCGAGCGTCCCGGTTGGGTTGTCGAGGTTCAATCCGCTGGCGCTGAACCCCGTGCTGCCGGCCCGGAGATCGCCCAGCCGGTTCAAGAGGTTGTAGCCCTGCACTTCCGCGCTGGCAAAGCCGAGCGTAAACATCGAGGTCAGTTGCGCCGGGGAAATCAACTCCAGCGCCGACGGCAACTGGCCGGTGCCGCCGGGCAGGTAGTCCAGTTCATTGATGACGCTCGCCATGCGCAGGTCCTTGGCCGCCGTGTCAAGGGCGCGTGCCACGGCTTGCTGGTTCGGCGTCAACGCATACGGTGTGAAGGATGTCTGGTTCCAGGTCAGGATCACATCCGAGGAGGTGGCATCCTCGGTCAGCGTCGCCTGCAACAACGGGCTCGCGGATATCGAGCTGACGAAAGTCAGGGAACTGAGACCCGTCAGACCACTCGATGTCAGCAGCGTCACCTGGTCGAGATTCTTCGGCTGATAGCTGCTGCCGGACGGCAGCACAATCTGCAACGTACCGCCGCTGAAAGTGGCCGCGCCCGTGACGTTCACCTGCGAATAGGTACCAGCGCCGGTACCGCCCACAGCCATCAACAGGGTGCCGCCACCCTGACTGTAGTTGCCGCCGACGGCGACGATCACCGGAGTGTCCACCGACAGTGTGCCGCCATTGACCGTCACGCTGCCACTGCCGAGCGCGGAACTGTTTTGAACGGAGAGTGTGCCGGCATTGAGCGTCGTGCCGCCGCTGTAGGTGTTCGCTCCCGATAATGTCAGCGTGCCCGGACCGCCGACCGTCAACCCGTAGCTGCCGCCGCTCTCACTGATGACCCCGCCGAGCGCCAGGTTACCGCTGGTGGTGTTGATTGTGCCGGCCGCCTGCAACACCACGGCGTTGGCGAGGGTGTGCGTGGCCCCGTCCTGGACATCCAACGTGCCACCGTTGATGGTCAATGTGCCGGTGCCCAATGCAGCATCGTTCCCCACCACCAGTGTGCCGCTGTTGAGCGTCGTGCCACCGCTGTACGTGTTGGCACCCGAGAAGGTCATCGTAAAAGGGCCGTTCAAGCTGAGCCCATAACCGCTGCCGCCATCCCCGATGACGCCTGCGAATGTCAGATCGCCACTGGTCGCGTTGAAGGTCGTGCCGGCTTGCAGTGTCACCGCACTGTGGATGGTGACGGCAGAGGACGAATCATTCTCGATTGTCGGCGTGCTGCCGCCACTCGTAAGCATCAACGAACTGCTGGAGTCATCCGAATACGTGCCGTTGGCGCCAATGAACAACCGGTTGGCGGTCACCGTGGCGCTGCTCGACAGGGACAGGCCGCCCGCAGTACCGGCAGTGCCAATCAGGATGTCATTCCCCACGGTCAGGCTGCTACCGCTGTTCTGGACGGTCACGTAGCCGCTGCCACTTCCGTCCCCAATAGATAATGTGCCGGCCACCGCACCGGACGTCGTCACCTGGGGTGTCCCGCCGTTGTTGATGACCACGGTGTCCCCGGACCCTGGAACAAATCCCGAACTCCAATAGATGGTCGAGTCAAACCAATCGTTGACGCCTCCGGTCCAGTAATTCTGCGCGGCAGCGTCGGAGCCCGAAACCAGCGTCAACAACCACCCGGCCCACAGGGCGACCAGAGGACCTCTAACCACCGGAGATACGGCGGACGACTCGTGTTGTGTTGTCATTGTTGTGC
>CAZAAF010000028.1:0-16201 GCA_964482575.1 uncultured Verrucomicrobiota bacterium
TCTTCCTCTGGCTGCTCTGGGGCCAGACAAGGAGGTTGCCGTCCGTATGACGCTCCAGACCCGCCATCTTGTCTTTGGCTACGATCCCCGCAAGGTGGTGCTTCGCGATGTGACCCTCCATGTCCAGCCGGGCCGGGTGACCGGCATTTTCGGCCCGAATGGCAGCGGCAAGAGCACGTTGTTGCGCTGTCTGAATGGCGCGCTCAAACCGCAATCGGGCAGTGTCCTGTTGGAGGGTTGTTCCATTGAAAAAATGTCCCAGCGCGACATTGCCCGACAAATTGCCGTTGTCCCGCAGGACTTGCCGCCGCCCGTTTCTTTCACGGTGCGCGAGATGGTGATGATGGGGAGGTTTTCCCGATGGGATGCCTGGCAACAGGAAACGGAAGACGACTATCGGCTTGTTAACCAGAGTCTGGCACGCATGGAGCTCGAATCGCTCGCCCATGCCCCGTTTGACCAAATCAGCGGTGGTGAACGCCAGCGGGTCATCCTCGCGCGTGTGCTGGCCCAGGACGCGCCCGTTCTCCTTCTGGATGAACCTTCCAATCATCTCGATATTGGCCATCAGCTTGAAACCTACCGGCTCGCGCGCCGTCTGGCGCAGGAGGGGCGCGCCATCCTCATGATTTGCCACGATCTCCTGATGGTCCCGATGTTCACCGATCACGCCATTCTTCTGAAAGACGGTGCGGTTTATCGCGAAGGAGAACCGCAACAAGTGCTTGTTCCTGAGAACATCGAAAGCGTCTTCGGCACCCGCCTCGAACTTCATTGGACCGACGCTTCGGCGCTGACCGTGCGCCTCGGCTAAGCCACGTCCATCTTCTCGAAACCTTCCTCGATGAAGGTGGCGTTCTGGATGCGGGCGAGCCGCGCGTAGAGGCCTTCCTGCGCCAGCAACTGGTCATGCGTGCCGCGCTCGACGATGCGGCCGTGACAGAGCACCAGAATCTGGTCTGCCCGGCGGATGGTGCTGAGCCGGTGGGCGATGACGAAGCTGGTGCGATGGGCCATCAACCGTTCCAGCGCCTCCTGGATGAGCTTTTCCGTGGCGGTGTCCACGCTGGCGGTTGCTTCGTCAAGGATGAGCAGCGGCGTGTTCTTCAGCAGCGCGCGGGCGATGCTGATGCGCTGTTTTTCGCCGACGCTCAGTTTCACCCCGCGCTCGCCGACCCGCGAATCGTACCCCTCGGGCAGGCGGCTCACGAACTCGTGGCAGTTGGCGGCGCGTGCCGCCTCGACCAGTTCCGCCTCGGTGGCGTCGAGTTTGCCGTACAGGATGTTCTCGCGGACGGTGCCGTTGAACAGGAACGGCTCCTGGCTGACGATGCTGATCTGGGCGCGCAGTGATTCCAGGCTGACGGTGTTGATGTCCTGCCCGTCAATCGTCACGCGTCCCCCGCTGAGTTCGTAGAACGCCGGCAGGAGGTTGACGAGCGTGGACTTGCCGGCGCCGGTCGGCCCGACGAGCGCGATGACCTCCCCGGGGCTGGCGTGGAGGGAAATGTCGTGCAACACCGGCAGGCCGGCCTGGTAGCGGAACTGGACGTTCTCAAAAACCACTTCGCCGTGCACCGGGGTTTTCAACGTGTGCGCGCGGCGCGGGTCATCTCCCTCCGGCGCGGCGTCCATGATGTCGAAGACGCGTTCGCCGGCGGCGCGGGCGGATTGCAGCATCTGGTTCAAACCGTGCAACCGGCTGATGGGTTCGTAGAACAGCCCCAGGTACAGGATGAAGCCCATCAACTCGCCCAGTGTCATCGTGCCGGCAATAACCTGCCGGCCCCCGATCCACAGCACCAGGACGGTGCCGAGCGCGGCGGCGAAGCTCATGGCGGGGGAGTAGGTGGACCACGCGCGCATGATGCCGAGGGAGGAGTGGCGCAGATCGTCGGCGCGCCGGCCGAACCGCTCGTTCTCGTGCGGCTCCCGGCCGAAGGCCTTGATCTGGCGGACGCCCTGCAGGTTGTCCATGAGCAGGGCGTTCATGGCACTGGAGGCCTCGCGTTGCGCGCGATACCGGTGATGCGCGGTCGTCGTGTACCAGAGCGCGCCGCCGGCCAGCAACGGCAGCGGAATCATGGCCACGGCCGCCAGCAGCGGGTTGATCGTGAACAGCACCCCCAGCACGCCGAGCACGCTCAGGACGGAGACGGTGCCCTGTTCGGTGCCGTCGATCAACAGCCGTTCCACGTTGTTCACGTCCTCGACCACGCGCGTCATCAGGTCGCCGGAGGCGCGCTGGTCGAAGTAGTTCACCGGCAGCCGCTGGAGACGGCGGTAAAGCTGGCAGCGCATGTCGAAAATGACGTGCTGTTCCAGCGTGTTGTTGATGCGGATGCGCAGGCTGTTGAAGACGTCGCGCAACAGGAACGCGCCCGCCAGCGCCGCCATCACCGGTGCCAGCATCTCGAACCGCCGCCGCGCGATGATGTCGTCGATGATGAACTGCGTCAGCTTCGGAAACGCGAAGGCAAACACCAGCGAGAGGACGGCGCACAACACCGTCCCCGCCGCCATGCCGCGATAGGGGCGCAAATACACCGCCACGCGGCGGATGATCTCCCACGAGGAGCGGGTTCGGGCCGTCATCGTCGGGTCGCCGTGGCTGGGACGCATCATTCCGGGTTTTCTCACACCGCCAGTAGAACAACCCGCGCGGGAAAAGGCATCCTTTTTCTTGCAGGGCGGAAACCGGGAGGCGTTTCCGGAAAGGAGGTCGGTGGACGCCGGGGGGCCGCGCGCGCCGTCCCGGGCGAAGATTGACCTTGACGCTTCCGGCGATGGTGTTACAAATGTAAATAAACGTAACACCATTGAATCCATCATGAAATGTCCCCTCCTGTCCTGTGTGGTCGTGTGGGTTGCCTCCGCGGCGTTGCTGCAGGCGGACCCTTCCACCAACGCGTTGCCCGAGGTGGTCGTCGTCGGCACGCCCCTCATCCAGGGCAACCGCACGGACCCCATCGGGGGGCAGGTGACATCGGTGTCGCAGCAGCAGATGGAAGACCTCAACGCGCAGGACCTTCCCTCGGCGTTGCGGATGACGCCGGGCGTGGTCGTGTCGCGTTTCAATCCGATCGGCAGTTTTGGCGGCGGCGAGGGGGGCGCGGTGTTCATCCGCGGCCACGGCGGTTCCCGGCCGGGCGCGGAGATCGGCATGTTCGTAGACGGCATCCCGAAATTCAACAGCGTCTGGACGCATCCGCTGATGGATACCATGAATGTGGACATGGCGGAGCGGATTGACGTGTACAAGGGCGCACAACCGGTGTTGTTCGGCAACATGACGTTCGGCGCAGTGAACATCGTGCCCAAACGGATGCAGACGGACGGTTTCACCACGAGCCTGGAGACGGCCTGTGGGTCGTACAATACCTGGGTGGAGGTGGCGGAGCACGGCGGCAAGTCCGGCCCGCTTGATTACTACGTTGTGCAGAGCTACCGCACGTCGGACGGTCACCGGGACTGTGCGGACGGCGACGTGCAGGATTATTTCGGCCGCATCGGGTACGCAATCAACGAGAACTGGGACATCGGCCTGTTGTTTGAGGGCACGCGCAGCAGTGCGCACGATCCCGGTTCGGTCATCCCGCCGGTGCCGCGGAACGGGCAGTTCGACGGGACGGCGAATTTCGGCATCGTGTCCGCCACCCACGCCTACGGGGTGGCGGAGGGTTACGTGAAGTTCTACTGGGACAACGGCGCGATGGACTGGACGGACCAGTACAACACCACGACGCTCAAGAACGACACGGACACCTATACGCGTTACAACAACTACGGCGTCAAGACGCGGGAGACATTTCACCTGTGGGAGGGGGGCGAGGTTCTGGCGGGTTGCGACGTGGACTACATCAGCGGCAGCGTCCACACCGTGGCCCCGCCGCCGGCGCCGACGGATTTCGGCACGGAGACGTTCCGGATCGTGTCGCCGCACATGGCCCTGACGCAGCAGTTCGACCTCGCGGAGGACGTTTATGTGAAACCGTCCGCGGGGTTCCGGTACATGTTCCACGACCAGTTCCAGGACGAGATGGCGCCCCAGGCCGGCGTTCTGCTGAATGTGGCCGACACGGAGTTTCACGCCAATTACGGGCGCGGCGTGGATTATCCGGGACTTTATGTGACGGGCGCGATGTTCCCGACGGGCCGGAACTGGCGGCAACTGGCCGCGGAGACGGTGAACCATTACGAACTCGGCGTGAGCCACGATTTCAACAAGCTCGTGAAGCTGGACTGCAACCTGTTTTCCGACGAGAGCAGTGACCGCATCCTGTTTGCAGTGCCGCCCTTTCCGCCGGTCTGGAGCAACCTCGGCAGCACCACGTCCAGGGGTGTCGAAAGCACGGTGACCGTCACGCCCATGAAGGACCTGGCACTGTTCGCCGGTTTCACATACCTGAATTCCGGGCCCGGCGGCGTTCCCTATTGTCCGCCCTGGAGCGCGAGCGCCGGCATCACCTACCGGTTCCTCCGCCATTTCCGCGTGAGCCTCGATACGGTGTATGTGGACGCGCAGTATGTGACCTCGTGGGCGCGCAACGTCAACGCCGTGACCACCGCGCGCGTGGATTCCTACATGCTCGTGAACGCGCGGTTGAGCTACGACTTCCAGATTCCGGCGTGGAAACTGGACGGACAGATCTTCCTCGCCGCCGAGAATCTCACCGACATCTATTATGAACAAAAAACAGGTTATCCCATGCCCGGCATCAACACCATGGGCGGCTTCAAGGTCCATTTCTAGCGGACGGTGCCTGTGCGCGGCGGCGCTGGCCGCAGGGCTTCTCTCCGGTGCCATGGCCAGTGCGCACGACGACCCTCTCGATGCGCGCCCGGCGGTCGTGCTGGAGGGGTTCCCGACGCGCGCCGACCAGATGCAGCCCGACGTGCGCGCTTGGGTGGAGACGATCCTCGCCACCCACGGCCTCGAGGAGTGGAAAGCCACGCTGTTGACCAACGAACTGCACCGTCACCTCGGCACTTACTCCATCCTCGGTGCAAAGATGGGAATTCGTGCGCGCGAACTCCTTGGCGCGGCGTTTGACGACCTGAAGGTGGAGAGCCACGCGGGACTCCAGCCGCCGCTGAGCTGCCTCAACGACGGCCTCCAGGTGTCCACCGGCGCGAGCCTTGGCCGGGGCACGATCCGTGTGGTGGACAATGTGCCGGCGGTCCCGGAGGCGGTGTTCATCCATGACGGCGTCCGGCTGCGGTTGCGGCTCAAGCGGGCGGTGGCGGAACGCGTCCGCGCCGACATCGCCGCCACCCTCCGGCAGCACGGCGGTTTGAACCCGGCGTATTTCGACGCCATCCGCAAGCTCTCGCTGCGGCATTGGGCGGAACTAAAGAGGGCGGACATCTTCGAGGAATCCCGCGAACCGTCCAAGCCGTAGGAGGTCCGCAGCAGGAACTTGACATGAAGCGGGGCAGGTGTTACGGGATAACAACCCTGTAACACGAACGGACCCCATGTTGTCACAACGACCATCAAGACGGGATGCCGCGGGTGTCATGCTCCCCGTGGAGGTTGATGACTCCGGACGCGCGCCGTCGCGACGGCCATGGCCCGAGGTTCGGATGCCGGACTGAACTCCCAAGGGCACATGCACATCCCGGATGGATTTCTCGATGGAAAGACGGCGGCGGCCTCGGCGGTGCTGGCGGCCGGCGGGTTGGGATTTGCCCTGAAACAGGTGGGCGCGCGGCTGCCGCGGCGGCGTGTACCGTTGATGGGTTTGGCGGCGGCGTTCGTGTTTGCCGCGCAGATGCTGAATTTTCCCGTGGCGGGCGGCACCTCGGGGCACCTGGTCGGGGGGGTGCTGACGGCCGTGCTGCTGGGGCCCAGCGCCGCAGTGGTCGTGTTGTCGGCGGTGCTGATCGTGCAGTGCTTCCTCTTTGCCGATGGCGGCGTGCTCGCGCTCGGGGCCAATGTCTTCAACATGGCCGTGGTCAATTCCGTGCTCGGCTACGGCATCTATCGCGCGGTGCGGACGCTGGCCGGCGGGTTGCGCGGGCTGGTGCTGGCGTCGGCGTTCGCGGCGTGGTGCGGGACGGTGCTGTCGGCCATCAGTTGCACCGGACAACTCGCCTCCTCCGGCACAGTGGCGTGGGGCGTGGCGTTTCCGGCCATGGCCAACGTCCACATGCTCATCGGTCTTGGCGAAGCCCTCATCACCGCGCTGGTGGTCGCGGGCATCGCGCGCGCGCGGCCGGAACTGGTCGAGGAGGGGACGCCGCCGCGGGTGGGCGAACGGTACGTTGAGTTTGCGGGCTTTGGCATGTTGGTGGCGCTGGGGCTGGCGTTGTTGGTGGCGCCGCACGCCTCGTCGCTGCCGGACGGGCTGGAAAAAGTCGCCGCCACGCTCGGTTTTGAACACAAGGCCGCTGCCGAACCGCTCGTGGCTGCGCCGTTTGGCGAGTATCATCTGCCCGGCGTGAAATCCGCGGAGTGGGCGACCGCGTGGGCCGGGGCGATCGGCACCGTGATTGTGTTTGCGCTGTCATGGGTGCTGGCACGGTCGTTGGTGCCCAAATCCGGGACTGACACTTCCGTGCCGCGCCGTTAGGGTATCGTCATGCGCTTGGAATCCCTGGACCACCACAGCCGGCTCGACAGCCCGGTGCACCGGTTGCCGGCGGCGGTGAAACTCGCCCTGGCCGTGGGTTTGGTGACGACGACGGTGGTGCTGCCCGCCTCCCGGCCCATCGGTTTCGCGCTCATGGCGGTGGGCGTGCTGGGCGTGGCGGTGCTGAGCCGGATTCCATTCGTGTTCCTGGGAAAACGCCTGTTGTTGCTGGAACCGCTCGCGCTGGGCGTGGCGGTGCTGGCGATTTTCCAGCCGGACGGCTGGCGGGTGTTTGCGACCGTCCTGGCGCGAACCAACCTTTGTCTCCTGACGATGATCCTGTTGTCCAACACCACGCCGTTTGCCGACGTGCTGCGCGTACTGCAGCGCGTTCATGTGCCGGCGCTGCTCGTGACGACGCTGGCGCTGATGTATCGCTACCTCTTCGTGCTGGCGGACGAGGTGGGACGCATGGGGCGCGCGCGGGCCAGCCGGACTTTTTCGGTGCAACGCGGCGTCGCCTGGCGGTCGTTGGCGGGCGTTGTCAGCCAGTTGTTCATCCGCTCCACCGAACGGGCGGAACGGATTTACGCGGCGATGTGCGCGCGCGGATGGCAGTAGCGGTTTCGATTTCAGATTGCAAATTCGAGAGTACAAATTCCGGCATTCAAAATTTCAGAACACAGATTTCAAATTTCAAATTCCCTATGTCGCCCGCCCTTGAACTTCGCGAGTTGTGTTTCCGCTATCCCGATGGCACCGAGGCGTTGCGCCGCGTCAGCTTCGCCATCGGCGAGGGCGAATGCGTCGGTTTGATCGGGCCAAACGGCGCGGGCAAATCTACGCTGATGCTGCACCTCAACGGCATCCTGCCCGAGCGGCTCGGCGGCGATCCGGCGGTGTTTGTCGGCGGACGGCCGTTGACGACCTCCAATCTCGCGGCGATCCGGCGCGACGTGGGGCTGCTGTTCCAGGACCCGGACGACCAGTTGTTCTGCCCGACCGTGTTCGAGGACGTGGCGTTCGGGCCGCAGCAGTTCGGCCTCGGCGGCGACGCATTGGCGGCGCGCGTGAGCGAGGCGCTGGCGCAGGCCGGCATCCGCGGCTACGAGAAGCGCCAGCCGCACCATCTCAGCCACGGCCAGAAGCGGCGCGTCTGCCTGGCGGGCGTGCTGGCCTGCGAACCGCGCGTGCTGGTGCTCGATGAACCCACCAGCGACCTCGATCCTCGCGGCAAGCGCGAGTTGAAGGCTGTGCTGCGGCAGATTCCCGCCACGAAACTGATCGCCACACACGACTTGGAACTGGTGGTGGAGATCTGTCCCCGCGTCATCCTGATGGACGAGGGCCGCGTCGTGGCCGACGGCCCGGCGGTGGACTTGCTGAGCGACGAGACGTTGATGCTGAAGCACGGTCTGGAGAAGCCGCACAGCCTCCAGCACCGGCACCCGCATTAGGCCGTCCGAAAGGCTCCATTTGCAGGCTTCGGGCTCCCGGGAAGCCCCGGACAGCGTTTTGGACGTCTGCCGGCCCCGGCACGAGGGTTCGGAACCCTGGACCCAGGGGTGTTTTTCAATGGGAAATGTGGAATTTGGAGTTTCCTCGCGGGCGCGGCGCTGTTAGATTCCCCGTTCCTATGTCCAATGTTCGCGTACGCTTTGCGCCATCGCCAACCGGGTTCCTCCATATCGGGGGAGCGCGGACGGCGTTGTTCAACTATCTATATGCCCGCCACACTGGCGGGACGTTCGTCCTCCGCATCGAGGACACGGACGAAACCCGCCATGTCGAGGCGGCCGTGCAGGTCATCCTCGACGGCCTGCGCTGGCTCGGCCTCGACTGGGACGAGGGCCCGGAGAAGGGCGGGGCGTGCGGACCGTATTTCCAGAGCCAGCGCAAGGACCTCTACCGTCGTTACGTCGCGCGGCTGATCGAGAGCGGCGCAGCCTACGAGTTCGAGGACAAGGAAAAGGGCGGCACGGTCGTGAAGTTCCGCATGACGCGCGAGCCGATCACCGTGCCCGACCTGATATGCGGCAACGTCGTGCGCCCGCTCAACGACAGCGAGATGGCCGACCCCGATTTCGTCATCGTCCGGCGCGACGGCGTGCCGGTGTTCCACCTCGTCAACGTCGTGGACGACATCGAGATGAAGATCACGCACGTCATCCGCGGCGAGGATCATCTCTCGAATACGCCGAAACACATCGCCCTCTACCGCGCGTTCGGCGCCGAGCCGCCCAAGTTCGCGCACATCCCCCTCATCCTGAACGGCGACGGTTCGAAGATGAGCAAGAGCGACAAGGGCGCGGCGTTGCACGAATACATGAACGGCGGCTATGTCCCGGAGGCGGTGACGAATTATCTGTCGCTGCTCGGCTGGTCGCCGAAGGGCGACGCGGAAATCCTTACGCTCGCCGACACCGTCGGTAAATTCGACCTGGCGCAGATTCAGCGGCACAACGCACGGTTCGACCACACCAAGCTGCACTGGATGCAGGGCCAGTACATGCTGAAGATGCCGGTGGACCGGTTCCTCCAGGAGGCGCAGGCGTTCCTGGCGAAGACCGGTCTCGCCACCGGCCAGCCGGACGACTACGTCCTGCGCGTGCTCGGCCTGGTCAAGGAGAAGGTGAAGCTGTACAGCGAGTTGCCGGAGTGGACCACCTATTTCTTCTGCGAGGATTTCACGACTGACCGCGACGTCATCGTGAAGACCTTCGGCGGCGCGCCGCAGGGCTGGGAGTTGCTGGACAAACTGCACGGCCGTTACGCCGGGCTGGGTGAGTGGACGCACCCGGCGCTCGACGCCGCGCTTCGCGCGCTGGCGCAGGAGTCGGGCGTGAAAGCCGCCGCGTTGATCCATCCGTGCCGCGTGGCCGTCAGCGGCAAGGCGGGCGGACCGAGCCTGTTTCATCTGCTTGAGGTCCTGGGCCGCGACCGGGTCCTCAACCGCCTCTCCACCGCCCGGGAACGCTTGAAACTCAACGACTGATTGCCCATTACCCATCGCCATCTCCCATGATCACCCTTGCGACCAAAGTCACCATCCTGCGCATCCTGCTGGTGCCGGTGTGCCTTTCGCAGCTCATCTACTATGCCGTCGGCTACGCGGACGGTGCGGCGAAGGAGTGGCACCGGCTGCTGGCCTTCTGGGTGTTCGTGGTGGCGTCGCTCAGCGACGCGGTGGATGGTTTCATTGCGCGGCAGTTCAACCAGATATCGCAACTGGGCCGTGTGCTCGACCCCATCGCCGACAAGATGCTGTTGATGACCACCGTGATTCTGCTGGCCATCAATCCCGGCCAGGCGTTCCCGAAACTGCCGCTCTGGTTCCCGATCCTCCTCGTGAGCCGCGACGTGCTGCTGATCGCGGGCGCGCTGCTCATTCACATCGTCGTGGGCGAGGTCAAGGTCAAGGCGCGCATCGTCAGCAAGATCGCCACGTTGTTCCAGATGGTCACGCTGGGGTGCGTGATGTTGAAGCTGGAGCCGGCCTCCATCGCCTGGCCGTTGTATGCCGCCACGTTCTTCACGAGCGTCTCGCTGGTCTGGTATCTGTTCGATGGTGCGAAACAATTCAACAGTGTCGTCAGCCTCAAAGTCTAGTTTTTACCGATGTTACCTATCATTGCCATCGTCGGCCGGCCCAATGTCGGCAAAAGCGCCCTCTTCAACCGCATCGTCGGCAAACGCATTGCCATCGTGCACGATGAACCGGGCATCACCCGCGACCGCATCAGCGCCGACACCGAGTGGGAGGGCGTGCGGTTCACATTGCTCGACACCGGCGGCATCGGCCTCGTCAAGGGGGAGGGTACCAGCGACGACATTGTCGCCGCCATGCGGCAGCAGGCCCAGGTGGCCATCCAGGACGCCGCCCTGATTGTGCTGGTCGTGGATTCCCGCGACGGTGTCGTGCCGCTCGACCACGAAGTGACGCGCCAGCTCCGCGAAAGCGGCAAGCCCATTTTCCTTGCAGTCAACAAAGTGGACTCGATACAGCAGGAAAACCTGCTGGCGGATTTCCTCTCGCTCGGTTTCAAGGACGTCTTTCCCGTCAGCGCCATCCAGGGCCTTGGCGTGGAGGAGATGCTCAACGAGGCCGTCAAGCGGCTGCCGGCCGCTTCTGAAGAATCCGAAGGGCGGAATCCGGACCCCGAAGTCCCCCTGAAGATCGCCATTGTCGGACGTCCCAACGTGGGCAAGTCCTCGCTCGTCAACCGTCTCGTCCACGCCGAGCGCGTCATCGTCAGCAACGTCCCCGGCACGACGCGCGATTCGGTGGATGTGCCGTTCACCGTCGAGGTGGGCGGCGAGACGCGGCCCTACGTGCTCATCGACACCGCGGGCATCCGTCCGCGCAAGAAGGTGGACACCTCCGTCGAGTTCTTTAGCGTCCGCCGCGCCGAGTTGAGCATCGAACGTTGCGATCTCGCTGTCCTCGTGCTGGACGCGACGTTCGGCGTCAGTGCGCAGGACAAGAAGATCGGCGGCAAGATTTTCGCCGCCAACAAAGGCTGCATCATCGCCGTCAACAAGTGGGATCTCATCGGTGAGAAGGTGCAAAAGGAGTTCATCGAGCAGCTTCATCATATTCTGTTCTTCCTCGATTTCGCCCAGGTGGTCTTCGTGTCCGCCAAGACCGGCCAGGGGCTGGGGCGGTTGCTCTCGGCGATTCATGTGGTGGATCACCAACTCAGCCAGACCGTCACGACCGGCGTGCTCAACCGCGTGTTGGGCGACGCCATCGCCGCGCGCCATCCGCCCGCCAAGTCCGGCCACCGCCTGAAGTTTTTTTACGCCACGCAAATCGGGTCGCGCCCGCCGCGGCTCCTGGTGTTCGTCAACCTGCCGTCGCTCTTTACCGACTCGTATCGGAAATATCTCAGCGACCGGTTGCGCGCCGAGTTCGGGTTCCAGGGCTGCCCGATCGTCATCAGCGCCCGCGCCCGCGAACGCGTCACACCGAAGAAAACCGTGGCCCGGAACACGCCCCGGCGGCATTTGAACCCGTGGAACCAGGATCAACGTGGCCGGAAACGCTGAGGCGACCGGCTTTTGCAGAACGATGAAAGACTACCGGGTAGGTTTTGATTCGCTTGCTTGGGAGTGCGTCATGGATGGCGTCCGCCAGAAGACCGTCACCGATGGCAGCCGGAAACTGAGGTTGGTGGAATACACCCGGGCGATGCCGGCGCATTGGTGTGAAAAGGGCCACTATGGGTACATTCTGCGCGGCCGGTTTGAAATTGAGTTCATGGATGGAATTCGCCGGTTTGAAAAAGGAGATGGCGTGTTCATTCCCGGCGGCAAACGTCACAAGCACAAAGCCCGGGCGTTGACCGAAAGGGTGAGGGCGATCTTTGTGGAGGACGCCGAACCGCCAGCCCGCAAACATGCGGCTCGTTAGGATGACCCGCTTATGAAAACGAAACTCACTCGTCGTCACTTCCTCCAATGGACCACGCTCGGCGGTGCCGGGTTCTGGCTCGGCACGCAGGGCCTTGCCTCCGCCGCGCGCCGGCTGTCGGCCAACGAGAAGTTGAACATCGGCGTGGTCGGCGTCGCCCATCGCGGGGGCGCCAATCTCTCCGGCGTGGCCCACGAGAACATCGTGGCGTTGTGCGACGTGGACGATGCCTTGCTCGCCGCCGCGGCCCAAAAATTCCCACAGGCGAAGACCTACAATGATTTCCGCCAGATGCTCGACCGGAAAGACCTCGACGCCGTGGTCTGCTCGACGGCGGACCACACGCACGCGGTGGTGTGCGTGGGGGCGTTGCGCAGCGGGCGGCATCTGTATTGCGAGAAGCCGCTGACGCGCACGGTGTCCGAGTGCCGCATCGTCCGCGACGTGGCGCGCGCGAAACGCGCGGTGACACAGATGGGCACGCAGATTCACGCCGGCACGAACTACCGGCGGGTGGTGGAACTCATCCAGGGCGGCGCGATCGGTCCGGTGTCCGAGGTGCATGTGTGGGTTAACGTTAAATACGGTGTCATGGAGCGGCTGACGGACACGCCCCGGGTGCCGGCGACCTTGCACTATGATCTCTGGCTCGGGCCGGTGGAACCGCGGCCATATCATTCCGATTATCTGCCGGGCCGGTGGCGGAATTGGTGGGCGTTCGGCGGTGGCGGACTGGGTGATTTCGGCTGCCACTACATGGACCTGCCGCACTGGGCGCTGGGGTTGCGTTCCTGCTCCTCCGTCGAGGTGGTGGACGGCCCGCCGGTCCATCCCGAGACCGTGCCGCCGTGGTTGATCCTGCGCTACGAATATCCCGGACGCGACCAGCAGCCGCCGGTGAAGCTGACGTGGTATCACGGGGGGCGGCAGCCGGAGATGCTGCCGTCGATCCTTCCCGACGAGAAGCCGGACAAGAACGGCAACCGGAAGAAATCCGAGTGGAAGAGCGGCGTGCTGTTCATTGGCCAAAAAGGGATGTTGCTGGCCGACTACAACCGGCATGCGTTGCTGCCCGAAAAGGATTTCGCAGGATTTGTGCCGCCGGCACCGTCCATCCCCGACTCGATCGGCCACCACAAGGAGTGGACCGAGGCCTGCAAGACCGGCGGCCCGACCACGTGCAACTTCGACTATTCCGGTGCGTTGAGCGAGACCGTGCTACTGGGCAACGTCGCCTTCCGCGCGGGCAAAAAACTGGAATGGGATGCGAAGAAACTCCGCGCCCGGAACTGCCCGGCCGCCGACGAATTCATCCAGCATCATTACCGCAAAGGCTGGGCAATCTGAGGCGCGTCCCCGGACTCCTTCCTGAATCCCTTGGGCGGTGCTTGCGACCGCCGTTGAAAACTTCTGCCGTCCGCCTATAGTCGAAGCTGAATGTCGGAAAGTGATTTCATCCTGATCGAGGGCGCACGGCAGAACAACCTGAAGGGGTTGGACCTCCGGCTGCCGCTGAACCGTTTCATCGTCGTGACCGGTGTCAGTGGCAGCGGCAAGAGTTCGCTCGCGTTCGACACGTTGTACGCCGAGGGCCAGCGGCGGTACGTCGAGACGTTTTCCCCGTACGCCCGGCAGTTTCTCGACCGGATGGACAAACCGCGCGTGGACCGCATTGTCGGCATCCCGCCCGCCGTGGCGATCGACCAGACCAATCCCGTCCGCACCTCCCGCAGCACGGTTGGCACGATGACCGAGCTGTGCGACCACATCAAACTGCTCTACGCGCGCGCCGCCACGCTCCATTGCCGCGGTTGCGGCAAGCCCGTCCGACGCGACAACGCCGACACGATCTGGCAGGCGCTCGCGCAGCAGGCGGGCGGGCAGGAAGTCATTATCACGTTTCCCTGACCGCTGCCGAAGTCGTTCAAATCCGTCGAAACCCGCGAACTCCTGGCAAAGCAGGGTTTTCAACGCGTATTCGCCGGGGGCGACGTCGTGCGGCTCGACGAAAATCCCGGCGTCATCCAACCCGGAACGACGCTGGACGTCATTGCCGACCGCGTTCGCGTCGATCCGTCCGGCCGCGCCCGTGCCGTGGAAGCCCTGGAGACCTCGCTTAAATACGGCAAGGGGCGCGTTCAGATCCGGACGCTCGACGCTCCACGCTCCACGCTCCACTTCTCCGCCGACCTGCATTGCGCCGACTGCGATATCCACTATCACGAGCCGTCGCCGAACCTGTTTTCGTTCAACTCGCCCTTGGGCGCGTGCGACAAGTGCCGCGGTTTTGGCCGGACCATTGAAATTGACTATGACCGTGTCGTGCCCGATCCCACGCTGACACTCGGGGGCGGTGCGATCAAGGTCTGGCAAAGCGACAGCTATCATGAGTGCCAGGACGACATGATTCGGTTTGCGCCGCGCGCCGGCTGCCCGACCGGCGTGCCGTGGCAGAAGCTGCCGGACAAGTGGAAGCGCTGGGTGATCGATGGCGAGGGCCCGTGGGAGGAGCAGAAGTGGTATGGGGTGAAGCGCTTCTTTGCGTGGCTGGAAACCAAGACCTACAAGATGCACGTCCGCGTGCTGCTCGCCCGCTATCGCGCCTACGTCCCGTGTACCGATTGCGGTGGCGCGCGCCTGAAACCCGAGGCGCTCGGCTGGCGGCTCGGAACGGACAAACGTGAAGCGTGGAGCGTGAAGCGTGGAGCGTCGGAGGACGCTTCTGAAACGCTCCACGCTCCACGCTCGACGCTCCACGATCTCCCCGGCTTTGCCGTTCATGAGCTTTACGCGCTGTCCATCGCACGGTCGCTGGCATTTTTCGAGGCGCTCCGTTTTCCCGGCGCGCTCGACAAGGCCACCGAGCTGTTGTTGAACGAAATCCGCACGCGCTTGCGCTACCTGAATAACGTGGGGCTCGGTTACCTCACGCTCGACCGCCAGTCGCGCACGTTGAGCGGCGGTGAGGTGCAGCGGGTCAACCTCACCACGGCGCTCGGCACGTCGCTGGTCAACACGCTCTTCGTTCTCGACGAGCCGAGCATCGGCCTCCATCCGCGCGACATCAGCCGGCTCACGGGCGTCCTGCACGGCCTGCGCGACAAGGGGAATACGCTGCTGGTGGTCGAACACGATCCCGATCTCATTCGCGCCGCCGACCGTGTGCTCGACCTCGGGCCCGGCCCCGGCGAGCACGGCGGCCAGTTGGTGTTTGAAGGGACGTTCGCCGACCTCTGCCGCTCGGCGCGCTCGCTCACCGGCCAGTATTTCAGCGGAAAGAAGCGCATCGCCTTGAAACGCGAACGCGCGCCCGTCAGCCCGGCATCGGGGCGCTCCGCCATGCCGGCCACCCCGCGCCTCTGGGTGCGCGGCGCGAGCGAGCATAACCTGAAGGACGTGGATGTTGGCTTCCCGCTCAATCGCCTGGTCGTACTCACCGGCGTCAGCGGCAGCGGCAAATCCACGCTCGTCCACGACGTGTTGTATCGCGCGCTCTGCAAGCTGAAACACCATCCCGACGAAACGCCCGGCACCCACCGTGCCCTGGAGGGGCATGAACAGATCGGCGACGTGGTGCTGGTGGACCAGACGCCCATCGGCCGCACGCCACGGGCGAATCCCGCGACCTACACCGGCGCCTTTGATGAAATCCGCAAACTGTTCGCCGCGACGCCCGACGCCGTGGCGCAGGGTTTCACCGCCTCGACGTTCAGTTTCAACAGCGAGGTGGGCCGTTGCCCGGTTTGCGAAGGCACCGGCTTCGAGCACGTCGAGATGCAGTTCCTCAGCGACGTGTTCCTGCGCTGCCCCGAGTGTGACGGCCAGCGCTATCGCCCGCCCATCCTCGCCATCCGGTACAACGGCCGGAACGTTCCCGGGGTGCTCGACCTGACCGTGAACGAGGCGGTTGAGTTTTTCGCCGGCGAGAAGTCCCTGTTGGCGAAAATGGAACCGCTGCGTGAAGTCGGCCTCGGCTACATGAAGCTGGGGCAGCCGATCACGACGCTCAGTGGCGGCGAATCCCAGCGGCTCAAGCTCGCAGGGCATCTGGCCGAGGTGAAATGTGAGAAAACGCTGTTCCTCTTTGATGAACCGACGACCGGCTTGCATTTTTACGATATCGAAAAATTATTGTCGGCGCTACATGAATTGGTCAACCGCGGCAATACCGTTGTCGTCATCGAGCACAACCTGGACGTAATAAAAAATAGCC